>JADGHC010000634.1 GCA_019689655.1 Microbispora sp. | reverse complement strand
GTAGAACATGACCTCGTCGGAGTCCACGTTCGAGTGGTAGTACGGCACCGGGATGGCCAGCGGGTGGTAGTCCACCTTGCGCGGGACGAAGTTGCACACGACGAAGTTGTGCCCCTCGAAGACCTGGTGCACCGGCGGCGGCTGGTGGACCCGGCCCGTGATCGGCTCGAAGTCCCGGATGTTGAAGGTGTACGGGTACAGGCAGCCGTCCCAGCCGACCACGTCGAACGGGTGGTGGGCGTAGACCAGGCGGGTGCCGTCGATGCCGTCGGCCCCGCGGTGCTTGACCAGGACCTCCACGTCGGTGCCCTCCGCCAGCAGCACCTCGGTGGGCCCGTGCAGGTCTCGCTCGCAGTAGGGGGCGTGCTCCAGGAACTGGCCGTACCGGGACAGGTAGCGCTTGGGCGGTGCGATGTGGCTTTCGGCCTCGATGACGTACGCGCGCAGCGGGCCGTCGCCCGTGGGCACCCAGCGGTGGGTGGTCGAGGTGGGGATCAGGACGTAGTCCCCGGCCTTGACCGGCAGGGCGCCGAAGACGGTCTCGAGGGTCGCGGAACCGGACTCGACGTAGACGAGTTCGTCGCCCAGCGTGTTGCGGTACAGCGGCGACTGCGCGGCCGACACGACGTAGGAGATGCGCACGTCGGCGTTGCCGAGGACGAGCCTGCGTCCGGTGACGACGTCGGTCTTGCCCCACACGCTCTCGGGGAACAGCTCGTGCAGGCGCAGGTGCCGCGGCTTGAGCGGCCGGTTCGCGACGGTCGTCTGGTCGGGCAGGTCCCAGGGCTGGGAGTCCACGATCGCCGAGGGGATGTGCCGGTGATACAGCAGCGACGAATCGGAGGAGAAGCCCTCCTCGCCCATCAGCTCCTCGAAGTAGAGCCGCCCGTCGCCGTCCCGGTGCTGCGTGTGCCGCTTGGGGGGCACCTCACCCACCTGACGGTAGTACGCCATGCATCGCCTCCTTGCGATCGCGGGCTTCGTATGGCGGAGCCGCCATGCGTGAGATAGTAAATGCCTTAATTAAATCTCGCCAGGCCCTGTCCGGGGGCACGGCGTGGCGGGAGGCCGTGGCCCGGTCAGCTCCGTTCGCGCAGGTCGAACTGGTCGCGATTGGTGATGAGCTTGTTCAGCAGCATGACGAGGATGCGTTGCTCCGTCTCGCTCAGCACGCTGGTCCACTGGTATTCGCGCTCGTTGTGCGCGCCGAAGAGCTCCTCCATCGTCCGATGGCCGTGCTCGGTGAGCGACAGCAGCACCGAGCGGCCGTCGTGCTCGCCGGGCGAGCGCTCCAGCAGGCCGTCGGCCACGAGCGGCTTGGACAGATTGGAGACCGCGGCCCGGCTCATCCCGGTGAGCACGGCGGCCCGCTTGGGTTCGAGCGGGCCGGCCAGCCAGGTGACGAACAGCAGCCGGAAGCTCGACCAGGACAGGCCGCGGGGCCGGTGCACCGCGGACTCCAGGTCGTAGGTGACGAGGTCGGAGGCCCGGTTGAGGGTCAGCAGCACCTCGGTGGCCAACTGGTGGCGGAAGCCGTACTCGGTGGCGAGCCGGTGGTGGGCGAGCTCGATGAACGACCAGAAGTCCAGCTCCGCAGGCCTTTCCTCGTCCGCCATGCCACTCACCCTAGTGCCGGCCGGCACCGGTGGCCCCGGTGGTCGTCCCGGCCGGACGTCATGAAGTCAATGCGTTAACTATTGTGCCCGCGGCCGTGCGGCGCCCATGACTAGAGCCACCCGGGCTTGACAAGGCCAGACTCGTACGCGATCACGACGAGCTGGGCCCGGTCGCGGGCGTGGAGCTTGGTCATTATGCGGCTCACGTGGGTCTTGGCCGTGGCCGGGGACATGTAGAGCCGGGAGGCGATCTCGTCGTTCGTCATGCCGGTGCCCACGAGGGTGAGCACCTCCCGTTCCCGTTCGGTCAGCGGGTCGAGGCTGGTCGCGATGCCCGGCTCCTTGGCCCGGGCGACGTACTCGGCGATGAGCCTGCGCGTCACTCCGGGGGACAGCAGGGCGTCGCCGGAGGCCACCACGCGGACGGCCTGGATCAGCTCGGCCGGCTCGGTGTCCTTGACCAGGAAGCCGCTCGCCCCGCCCCGCAGCGCCTCGAAGACGTACTCGTCCAGCTCGAACGTGGTGAGCATGATGATCTTGACGTCGGCCAGGGCGGGGTCGTCGCCGATGCGCCGGGTGGCCGTCAGGCCGTCGGTGCCGGGCATGCGGATGTCCATCAGCACCACGTCGGGGTGCAGGTCCCGGGTGCGCAGGACGGCCTGTTCGCCGTCGCCCGCCTCGCCCACGACGGTCATGTCGTCTTGTGCGTCGAGCAGGGCCCGGAAGCCGGCCCGGACCAGCGCCTGATCGTCGGCGAGCAGGACGCGTATCACTTCGTCTCCTTCTGTTCGGCCTGTTCCGTGGACGGAGGAAAGGGAAGGCGGGCCTCGACGCGGAAGCCGCCCCCGGGCCGGGGACCGGCCATGAGCGATCCGCCGAGCGCCGCGGCCCGCTCGCGCATGCCGGGGATGCCGTTGCCGCCGCCCAGGCCCGCCTCGGCCCGCGCCGTTCCCGAGCCGTCGTCCTCGACCACCACGATCAGCTCCTCCGGCGCGTAGGTGACGCGTACGGTCACCCGCGAGCCGGGCGCGTGCCGCGTGACGTTGGTCAGCGACTCCTGCACGATCCGGTAGCCGGCCCGGTCGACGCCCGCGGGCAGCGGGCGTTCCCGCCCGGCGACCTCAAGTGTGACCGGCAGTCCGCTGCGCTCGATGAGGTCGGACAGGTACGCCATCCCGGCGGTGGGGGAGCGCGGCGCGCCGTCCCTGAGCAGGCTGAGCACGCCGCGCATCTCGGTCAGCACGTCCTTGGACGCCTGTTTGATCGCGGTCAGCGCGGTGCGGGCCTGCTCGGGGTGGTCGTCCAGGAGATGCAGGGCGGTGGATGCCTGGACGTGGATCAGCGAGATGTTGTGGGCGAGCACGTCGTGCAGCTCCTGGGCCATGGTCAGCCGTTCCTCGCTCGCCTGCCGCCTGGCCTCCTCCTGCGCCACCCGCTCGCGTTCGGCGAGGCGCTCGCGGCGCATCCGGTAGAACTCCGCGACGGTCAGCGTGAGCAGCAGGTACGCCGCGACGGCGGTGTGGTGGAACAAACTCGCCCGGTGCGGGATGAGCCAGGTCGCGTAGACGACCACGAACAGGAAGGACGCCGCCGCCGACAGCCACGCCGCGCGGCGGTGCCCGTACTGCACCGCGTTGAACATCACGATGATCGGGCTGAGGAACACCGGCCCGTACGCGTAGTTCAGCAGCATGTAGACCGCGGTCGAG
>JADGHC010000633.1 GCA_019689655.1 Microbispora sp. | reverse complement strand
CGCGTATGCTGGACACCGGCCCGGGGTGCTCCACACGGATGACCTCCCCGGGCCCCACGCTCCCCGCTGACGCGGGGGTGGCCCGACTGCCGTGGGCAGCGCAGGGCGCGTAACGCCATGTCCCCGCGCGAGCGGGGGTAGTCCCTACACGAAGCCGCCCCACCCTTCGCATGGAGAGTGGGGCGGCTTCCCGCTGAGAGGATCAGCCGTGACCGCACCTGACGCGCATGCCATCCGGGCCTACCACGCAGCGCTCAACCGCCACCGCGCCGCCGCGCTCCGCCAGGCAACCTACGTTAAGCAGCTCACTGACAGCATTCTGGATGACCTGTACCGTGGCCGCGACGCGTCCAGCAGAGAGGCTCGCGACGCCCTGCACCAGGCCGTGTTCCTCCTGGAGGCGCTGACCGCCATCGAGACACTCACGCAGGATGCAGAGCACCTGCTCCCCTAGTCAGGTCAGCCGGAGACGTCGGGGGCATCGGTCCGGGGCCGCGCCCCCGGGAGGTACCCCTACACACACACGGGGGCGCGGCCGTCTGGAACCGCGGCCCCTGGGCGTGGTGCGCCGCCAGCTCCCAGGGGCCGCGGGGCCTAGTGTGCTGCGCCGAGCAGGAGCGCCAGCCACCACCCGTCGACCCGCGACCGCCGGACTCGGGGCGTCTCGGACACGCCGCGCGGGCGGGTGGTCCGCCGGATGGCGTAGGCGCCGCCGTAGGACACCAGCTCGTACAGCACCGGTCCGCACCGCGAGCACGTGGCGTCGAGCACCCGGCAGGGATCGGGGTCGTCGAGGGGATACCAGGTCAGCTGCTCGGCGCCTGCCAGCGGCTGGCGGGTGTGCTTGCCCGGGCAGCCCTCGCGCTGTGCGGTCACCATGCGTCGTCGTCGAGCTGGATGAACGCGCCGGCGAGGCGCCGCCACCACGGCGGCCGGGGCGCCTCGTGCCGCCCGTACACCGCACGCCGCACACGCACCGGCTCGGGCTCGGCGGCCTGCTGCCGGGTGACCGGCTGCACCCCGGCGGCGGCCAGGTGCTGGCCGAGCTCGGCGGGGGTGGCCGCCGCGACCACCTCGTCACCGACCGGGTGACCGGTCGGCCGCAGCACCACCGCCATCCATGCCGCGTGGCGGTCGTCCCACCACACCGGCACGCGGTACAGGCGCTGCAAGTGGGCGGTGATGGCGGCGATGTCCCACAGCACCGGCCCGGCGGGCTCTGCTGGCGGGGTCACCGTGCGGCCTCTTCGGCGCGGCGGGCGAGGCAGCCGAGGATGTGCAGGATCGCGTCGGCCTCGTGCTCGCCGTCGGCCTCGCCGATCGGCTCGCCCGCCTCGGTGAAGAACCACAGGCGGCCGCCGTCCTCCTCCCGCTCCCGGCAGGTGATCGCCAGCGACACTCCGGTCGCGTCCTCGACGTGCAGCCTGTCGGTGGTGTCGGTGACCGTCAACCCGCGCATGGCCAGCTTCCGGCCGAGTGCGGTCAATGGGTCATACTGGTACATCAGTCGGACCTCCAGCGTCCGGCGTGGCCCCGGAGTCCCGGTGTGTGCGCACCGGCCCGGGGCCGTTTCGTGTGTGGGGTGCACGGCCCGGCCCCCCGGTGCACTGGGCCGGGCCGTGCGGGAGCGGGCAGCGCGTCAGATCGCGGGACAGCCCGCCCCGGGCCGCGCTGGTGCGGGGTGCGCGGCCGGTCCGGGCCGCCACCCGGACGTGAGGGGCGCGCGGCCCCCGCCGCGGGGATGGGCGGCCGCGCGCCGCCATCGGGGCCTGCTGCCGACTCAGGGGGCGGTGGTGTGCCGACAGCAGGCGTCTCCTCGCCCGGCGCCCCGATGACGTCTGTGTCACGCGACACAGACTGCCAGCGGTGGGGCCGTGCGTACACGGACAGCCCGTCAGATCGCGAGCGACCGCATCCGGTCACGGTAGGACACCACGTCCTACCTGACCGTGATCATGTGGGGCTAGTCCAGCCCGACCGCTTCGACCAGCCGCCGAGTCCTCGGCGATAGCCGAGTCTGAATCTCCCGGACCGCGCCGACCAGGGTGCGCGCCAGGCTCTGCTGTCGGAACCACACCGGCGCCAGCGAGCGCGCCTCATCGAGCCGGGCCTCGGCGGCCCGAGGCTGCCGCGCGTCCACGTGCGCCTGTGCCACATCCAGCAGGTGCCGGGCGTAGGAGATACGAGACAGGTCCTCTGCCCTGACCTGCCCTGCTGCCGCGAGGACCCGGCTCGGCTGGCGCAGGACGGCGTAGGCGTACGCGGTCTGCATCGCCACAGTCGTCGGCCCTAGAGACGTCTGGTACGCCTCCACTCGCTGCCCGAGCCGGGCCGCCGCACCGGCGACCAGCCCCAGGTACTCCGCCGGGTCCCGGCCCGCCACCACCCGCGGCGCCAACGCGTTGAGCAACAAGTTGCCCCACACCACCAGGTGCTCGGCCGGCGCTCTCCAGCTCGGCTCGACCTGCTCGGCGACCCGGACGGCGAGCGCCTCGCTCTCCTCCAGCCGGGCCTGACGCAGCAGCGCCCACGCGTAGGTGGCGTGCACGGCCGCCCACTGGATCACATCGTCGCCCTCGGCCGCCGCCGCGATCCCGCGCTCAGCGGCGATCGTCGCGAGGTCGTACCGGCCGAGCTGGATCATGAGCGACGCGGCGAGCTGGTACGTCTGCGCGAGCGCGCCCGCCGCCCGCGGCCCCACCTCCCGGTGCGTCAGTCGCGCCTCGGCGATCAGCCCCGCAGTCGTCGCCAGCAGGGGCCCGAAATCGCCGCTCCAGTACCGGTCGTGCGCTGCCGTGATGGCGGTGTGCAGGTCGGCGAGCGGCGTGGGCTCACCGGCGTCGTCCGGGTCGAGGCCGGGCATGCCCGGCATGCTCGGCAGCAGCGACGGGGACAGGATCGCGTCCCGCACGGCGAGGACGCTGCCGCCGTCGCGGGCGGCACCGAGGCGTTCGCGGCGGCCGGTCAGGTCGCTGACCTCGACGTCCAGAGCCACGGCCAGTCGCATCAGAGACGTGACCCGGCACGACGTGCGGCGGCCCTGTTCCAATTTGGCGATCAAGTCCTTGGACAGGCCGGCGAGTTCGGCGAGCGCCTCTTGGGACAGCCCGCGCTCAGTGCGCAGTCGCTTTAGGCGCTGGCCGATCGTGCTAGGTTCGCTCATAGGGCCCTGCTCCTTCCTGAGATGAACGGCACTCTCAGGCTACGGTGCAGGGCCCTATATGTTGACGTCCTCCCCGGCGTGAACGCCGGGGATTCCGTGTCAGCCGGTGGTGATGACGCCGCTGCCTCCGCACATCCCGCACGCGCGGCCCGTCGCGGGGTCCGTCCCCGGCTGGGGGCTCGGGGGCGGCAG
>JADGHC010000054.1 GCA_019689655.1 Microbispora sp. | reverse complement strand
CCATCCCGGCAAAGCAAAAGTGAGAGCCGAGGTGAACCCCAGCCCTCACATAGTGAAAAGGTTCGTGTCCGAGGGGGGACTTGAACCCCCATGCCCATCACTGGGCACTAGCACCTCAAGCTAGCGCGTCTGCCTATTCCGCCACCCGGACGTGGTGCCTCACGCGGGATCGTCACCCCGCGTCGGCTGCTACAGGGTAGCACTCTCTCCGCCCTCCTTCATAACGCGAATCCGCCCGGGTATCGGCCCGCCGCAGCCCGGGGTGAACGTCACGCCAGTACGGCGGCAGGATGGAGGCGCGAGCCGTACGACGGGAAGGCGGACCGGTCCCGGACGGGCCGGCCCGGCAAGAGGAGGCGCTATGACCCCACGTTACGGGGAGGACGAGGTCGCGGAGCTGTGCCGCGACCTGATCCGCATCGACTCGGTCAACGCGGGGGACAACGCGGGGCCCGGGGAACGCGAGGCCGCCGAGTATGTGGCGGCCAAGCTGTCCGAGGTCGGCCTGGAGCCGCGGATCCTCGAATCCGACCGCGGGCGGGCGAATGTGATCGCCCGTGTGGAGGGCACCGACCCGAGCAGGGACGCCTTGGTTCTCCACGGCCATCTGGACGTCGTGCCGTTCGACGCCGCCGACTGGACCCATCACCCGCTGAGCGGCGAGATCGCCGACGGCTGCGTCTGGGGTCGCGGCGCGGTCGACATGAAAGATATGGACGCGATGATCCTCGCCGTCGTACGGCGGCGGCTGAGCGAGGGGCGCAGGCCGCCCCGGGACGTCGTGCTCGTCTTCACGGCCGACGAGGAGGCCGGAGGCCGCTACGGCGCCCAGTGGCTGGTCGAGCGGCACCCCGAGGTCTTCGAGGGCTGCACGGAGGCGATCGGCGAGGTGGGCGGCTTCAGCGTGACCACCGACAAGGGCCGGCTGTACCTGATCGAGGCGGCGGAGAAGGGCATCGCGTGGATGCGCCTGACCGCCAGGGGCAGGGCCGGGCACGGCTCGATGCTCAACGACGACAACGCCGTGACCGAGCTCGCCGAGGCGGTCGGCCGGCTCGGCCGGCACAAGTGGCCGGTGCGGCTCACGCCCACCGTGCAGGCGTTCTTCGAGGAGGTCTTCGGCACGGAGGTCAAGGCGGAGGACGCGGAGGCGGCGGTGGCCGCCCTCGGGCCGCTCGCCCGGATGATCGGCGCCACGCTCCGCAACACGACCAACCCGACCATGCTCCAGGCCGGATATAAGGCGAACGTCATCCCCCAGGTCGCGACCGCGCACGTGGACGGCAGGTTCCTGCCGGGGTATGAGGACGAGTTCTTCCAGACCGTGGACGAACTGCTCGGCCCGAACGTGACCCGGGAGTTCGTCTACCACGACGTGGCGGTGGAGACCCCCTTCAAGGGCCCGCTGGTCAAGGCGATGGCGGACGCGCTGCAGGAGGAGGACCCGGGTTCGCGGGCCGTGCCGTACACGCTCAGCGGCGGCACCGACCTCAAGGCGTTCAGCCGACTCGGCATCAGCGGGTACGGCTTCGCGCCGCTGCGGCTTCCCGAAGATTTGGACTTCTCGGGGATGTTCCATGGCGTCGACGAGCGGGTTCCGGTGGATTCGCTGCGGTTTGGCGTCCGAGTCCTTGACCGATTCCTCGAATACTGCTGAGAAAGCCCTTGCGATCACCCCACGTACCGCTACAGTAACTCTGCGTTGGGGGTTGGATCCGCGCTGGGGTGACCCAGGACTGTGGACTCAGCGGTATTGGGGAGGTCGCGTGACGCGCACGTCTAAGGAACAGCGGGGGGCGAGTTCGCCCGCCGCCGTTCCCGGCGTGCCCGTCACCTCTCCCGGCTCCGCGGAGCGGGGCCGGATGGCGCGGTTCGCGGCCGGTCCCCGTCCGGGTCGAGTGCTGATCATCGGCGGGCTGATCGCCGTCGGATGGTTGCTCAGTGTGATCTTCGGGGTCTTCGGCGCGGCGGTGTCCGTGGCCGAGACCACACCCTCGCATGACGTCGCCGGGTCGGTTCTCCCCGACCATTTCGTGAGCGCGGACCCCGGGCTGCCGTCCTCCCCGGACGCGGCCGGGTTCCGTGGGGAGAGCATCGACGGTTTCCCCACGGCGGCAGACGACGTCTCGGCGAACGCCGAGGCGATGGCGGGGCGCACGATCGACGGGCTCACCAGCCAGTCGAAGCCGCTGCTGCCTCCGCCCTCCACCGCGAACCACGCGCCCGCAGACCAGGGCCTGGTTCCGCAGTCGAGCGGTGAAAACATCCTGTTCGGGGATGTCGCGCGGGATGTGTTCGAACCGCGCTTCACCAAGCTGCCCGCCCCTTTGGCGGCGGTTGTTCCCCCAGTGGTCCGCACAGCGGCGGACGACCCGTCTTTCTCTCCTGACTGATCCCGCTTTCGCGCCGGTTCCCGTCGTACGGCAACCGGTGTCGGCGCCTGCCCTCGCTCGTGGTGCCCGAGCGACAGGCTCCCGCGGGTGACGCGGAATCTCTCATCCTCGTGACCATCCACGGCTCCGCTGTGCTCATACAGCCTGGACATGCGTCGCGAGCTGTCAGGTAACCCCCTAGAAGAACCACTAGGAGCATTCATCATGCGAACGTGGGCGAAGGGCTCGGCCTCCGCGGCGTTTCTGGCCGCCGGCGTCATGGCCCTTGGCAGCGGTACGGCTTTCGCCGACACCGACGGCAGCCACTCGGTGCTCGGCGGCAACCAGGTCGGCATCCCGGTGACCCTGCCGATCGACATCAGCGGCAACTCCATTGCGGTCGTCGGCGGCTCCCGCGCCTCCTCCCTGGGTGGCGCGACCGCGCAGGGCGCGGGCGTGGACGCCGGGCAGAACAAGACCTCCGGAGCCGGCAGCATCCTCGGCGGCAACCAGGTGGTCGCCCCGATCAACGTCCCGGTCAACGTCTGCGGCAACGCGGTGTCCGTCATCGGCCGGTCCGACGCGAGCTGCCGGGGCGGCGCGGAGGTCAAGGGCTCGGGCTCGCGCAGCGGCGCGGGTGGCAACCGCACCAGCGGGGTGCACAGCATCGGGGGCGGCAACCAGGTCGTCGCGCCGATCAACGTCCCGGTCAACCTGTGCGGCAACTCGATCGCCGTCTTCGGCAACGCCACCGCCGGGTGCCGTGGCGGCGCCTTCGTCGGCGGCGGCCATGACGGCGTCCGCGCCGGCGGTAACCGCACCAGCGGCCACGGCTCGATCCTCGGCGGCAACCAGGTGGTCGCCCCGATCACCGCGCCGATCAACGTCTGCGGCAACTCCGTCGCGGTGATCGGCAAGGCGTTCAATGGCTGCCACGGCGGCTCATCCGTCGGCGGCTGGTCCGGCGGCGGCTCCAAGGGCCGCGGCCACGGCGGTCACAAGGGACGCGGCCACTGGCACCGTCCCGGCTCGACCGGCCACGACAACGACGACCGCTACTCGGCGGGCAGCGGCGCCCAGGTGGTCACGATCACCGGCTCCAAGCCCGGCTACGGCGGTCACGGGCACGGCGGGTACGGCCACGGCGGCCACGGTGGTTACGGGCACGGCGGCTGGTCCGGTGGTGGCGCCGGCGGCAACCGCACCAGCGGGGTGCACAGCGTCGGGGGCGGCAACCAGGTGGTCGCGCCGATCACCGTGCCGATCAACATCTGCGGCAACGCCGTCGCGATCGTCGGCAACGCCTTCTCGGGCTGCCGCGGCGGCGCGACCGTGATCGGCGGCTGGAGCAAGCACGGCGGGCGCTGGGGCGCCGGCGGGAACGTCACCTCCGGCCGTGGCTCGATCCTCGGCGGCAACCAGGTGGTCGCCCCGATCACGGCCCCGATCAACGTCTGCGGCAACGCGGTGAGCGTCATCGGCCGGTCCAACGCGGGCTGCCGGGGCGGTGCCTCGGTCCTCGGCGGCGTCGGCGCGGGCGGCAACATCACCTCGGGCCGGCACGGGATCCTCGCGGGCAACCAGATCGTCGCGCCGATCACCGCGCCGATCAGCGTGTGCGGCAACTCCGTCGCCGTGCTCGGCGACGCCGCCGCGGGTTGCCTGGGCGGCGCCCACGTGGGCGGCGGCTGGAAGCGCCACGGCTACTGGGCCCACGCCGAGCACAAGGCCGCCCGCGGCGCGGTCATGCCCGCCATGCCGGGCACGTCGGTGCTGTCGGGCAAGCCGGTGCAGCAGATGAGCGCCGCCGCCACGCCCTCCGGCCCGGTCGTCGGCGAGCTGCCGAGCATGCTCGGCCTGCCGCAGGCCCCGAGCCTGCCCGTCGTCCCCGCTCAGAAGGGCAAGAAGGGCGGCAGCACGCCCGCCGTCGTCTCCAAGGCCGTCGGCTCCCTCGGCGGCGCGACCAGCTCCCTGCCGGCGACGAAGACGCTGGAGGACGCCACCGCCACCCTCCCGACCGGTGACCTCGGGAAGGCCGCCGACGTGCTGCCGCTGGGCAGCGGCCTCAAGCTGATGAGCGCCGAGCAGCCCGTCGGCCTGACCGGGATGAACCCGGCTTCGTTCCTCGCTCTGGCTCTCGGCGCCATGTTCGCCGTCTCGGCGAGCCTGTTCGCCGTCACCCGCAGCTTCCGGTTCGGTCGCAAGTAGTCGTACGGGCCGCGCGTGACGGCACGGATACGCCTCCGGCGGCGACGGCCATACGGATGTGATCCGGCGGCGCGCGGCCCACGGAAGCGAGGGATATCACTCGCCCGCGCCGGGCGCGGCGGCGGCGAACCGGCCGTTCGCGGTGTCGCCCGGCGCAGGCGACCAGGACGCCCCCTCACTGCCAGTGGAGGGAGGCATGATCGCTTTGCCCGCTCCGGGGGCGCGGCCCGGGGCGGGCAAAGCCCTTTTGCCCGGTAGTGTTACGAGGAGGCAGACGGAGCGCGCATTGCGTACGGCGTTGACGGCGTCCGGGATGGGCAAAGCCCTTTTGACCGTGGCGTCCGTGCCCCGGCGGCTCACATGGTCCGAGCGGCCCGTATGATCTTCCGACGCAGCCGGACGCGCCTGCTGCCGTCGGGATAAAGGCGTAGCCGCTCAAGCTCCCAATCTCCGTGCTCGGCATGCTCCGTGAGTATCTGCCTCGCCACCTCGCGAGGGGTGTCCCGAGGGAGATAAAGGTCCAAATAGGAGTAGTCGAGCACAGCCATTGGTCTCCGGGGCGTGCTAGGGAACTCGATGGGCTCTATTCTGCGTCTCCGTGGATAACGGCGCCAGGCGGGTTACATTCCCGGACATAACCGGGTAGCCCGAGGGGGAGGAACGTGCGGCGGCAGGTACCTTCAAAGCGGCGCCTCATCGGTGGCCGAAGGGGGTAAGCGGCCCCCGGTCCGGACGCGACGATGGCGTCGTGAGCCGGGTGTGCGAAGCCCGGCAGCACGGGGAACGACAGCGGACAGCGAGGTAGGAAGCAGCGTGCCAGCCAGCAACGGCAACGCCGGCGGAACCCGCCTGGTGATCGTGGAATCGCCCGCGAAGGCGAAGACGATCGCCGGGTACCTCGGGCGCGGCTACATCGTCGAGTCGAGCATCGGCCATATCCGGGACCTTCCGGAAAGGGCCGAGGACATCCCGGAGAAGTACAAGAGCGAGGCCTGGGCCCGCCTCGGGGTGAACGTCGACCATGACTTCGAGCCGCTCTACGTCGTGAACCCGGACAAGAAGTCGCAGGTGTCCAAGCTCAAGCAGCTTCTCAAGGAAGCCGACGAGCTCTACCTCGCCACCGACGAGGACCGGGAAGGCGAGGCCATCGCCTGGCACCTGCGCGAGGTGCTCAAGCCCAAGATCCCGGTGCACCGCATGGTGTTCCACGAGATCACCCCGCATGCGATCAGGGACGCGGTCTCCAACCCCCGTGAGCTGAACCTCCGCCTCGTCGACGCCCAGGAGACCCGGCGCATCCTCGACCGTCTGTACGGCTACGAGGTCAGCCCCGTGCTGTGGAAGAAGGTCAAGCCCCGCCTCTCCGCCGGCCGGGTCCAGTCGGTCGCCACCAGGCTGGTGGTGGAGCGCGAGCGGGAGCGGATGGCGTTCACCGCCGCGAACTACTGGGACCTGCAGGCGCTGTTCGACACCGGCCGGGCCGCCGACGACCCCCGGACGTTCTCCGCCACGCTGACCGCCGTGGACGGCAGGCGCGTGGCCCAGGGCCGCGACTTCGCCTCCACCGGCCGGCTGAAGAGCTCCGACGTTCTCCACCTCGACGAGGCCGCCGCGACGGCCCTCGCCGGCCGCCTCGAGGGTGTGTCCTACGAGGTGCGCTCGGTCGAGCGCAAGCCGTACACGCGCAAGCCGTACGCGCCGTTCCGCACCACCACGCTGCAGCAGGAGGCCAGCCGCAAGCTGGGCTTTTCCGCCAAATACACGATGCAGGTGGCCCAGCGGCTGTACGAGAACGGCTACATCACCTATATGCGTACCGACAGCATCACGCTGTCGGAGACCGCCGTCGCCGCCGCCCGCAGCCAGGCGATCAAGCTGTACGGCTCGGCGTACGTGCCGGACAAGCCGCGGGTCTACACCAGCAAGGTGAAGAACGCCCAGGAGGCGCACGAGGCGATCCGGCCGGCCGGTGAGGAGTTCCGCACGCCGGGCGAGACCGGCCTGTCCGGGGACATGTTCCGGCTGTACGAGCTGATCTGGCAGCGTACGGTCGCCTCCCAGATGAAGGACGCCGTCGGCGAGTCGGTGTCGGTCAAGGTCGGCGGCACGTCCGGCACCGGGGAGGACGTGGAGTTCAGCGCCACCGGCCGGACGATCACCTTCCACGGCTTCCTCAAGGCGTACGTGGAGGGCGCGGACGACCCCTCGACCGACCGGGACGACTCGGAGAAGCGCCTGCCCGCGCTGGCCGAGGGCGACCGGCTCACCGCGGCCGAGCTGACCGCGCTCGGGCACTCGACCAAGCCGCCCGCGCGATACACCGAGGCGTCGCTGGTCAAGGAGCTGGAGGACCGGGAGATCGGGCGTCCGTCGACGTACGCGACGATCATCGGAACGATCCTCGACCGGGGCTATGTGTTCAAGAAGGGCACCGCCCTGGTGCCGTCGTTCCTCGCGTTCGCCGTGGTCAACCTGCTCGAACAGCACTTCGGCAACCTGGTCGACTACGACTTCACGGCCGAGATGGAGAAGGTCCTCGACGACATCGCCAACGACCGCGCCGAGCGGGTGCCCGAGCTGCGCAGGTTCTACTTCGGCAGCGGCGACGGGGCCGAGGGCCTGAAGGACATGGTCACCGACCTCGGCGAGATCGACGCCAAGGAGATCAGCTCGTTCCCCATCAAGGGGACGGACATCGTGATCAGGGTCGGCCGCTACGGGCCGTACCTCGACCGCAACGGCGCCCGGGTGAACATCCCCGAGGACATGGCGCCCGACGAGCTGACCGCCGAGAAGGCCGAGGAGCTGTTCTCGCGCCCGAGCGGCGACCGGGAGCTGGGCATCGACCCGGAGACCGGCCGGATGATCGTGGCCAAGGACGGCAGGTTCGGGCCGTACGTCACGGAGATCCTGCCCGAGGAGCCGGCGCCGGCCGACGGGAAGAAGCGGACGAAGAAGGCGGACGCCCCCAAGCCGCGGACCAGCTCGCTGTTCAAGTCGATGTCCCTCGACACGATCACGCTGGAGCAGGCGCTGAAGCTGCTGAAGCTGCCCAGGGTCGTCGGCGAGATCGACGGCGAGGAGGTCACCGCGCAGAACGGCCGGTTCGGGCCCTACATCAAGAAGGGGACCGACTCGCGCTCGCTGGCCTCGGAGGAGGACCTGCTCACCATCACGATCGAGCAGGCCAAGGAGCTGTTCGCGCAGCCGAAGACCCGCGGACGCGGCCGCGCCGCCGCCGCGCCGCCCCTTCGCGAGCTGGGCGACGACCCGAACTCCAAGAAGCCGATCGTGGTGAAGGAGGGCCGCTTCGGCCCGTACGTCACCGACGGCGAGACCAACGCCTCCCTGCGCAAGGGGGACACGGTCGAGGACATCACGCTTGAGCGGGCGGCGGAGCTGCTGGCCGAGCGGCGGGAGCGGGCGCCCGCCCCCAAGCGCTCGACCCGGACCAGGACCACCGCGAAGAAGGCCGCCGCCAAGTCCTGACCGTCCGGCCGTCCCGGATTCGCGGACGTCCGGTGCCCCGGCTGTGGACGACGCACGCGATTGTCGGCGCGACCTCGTAGCATCATCGTCGGCCGGCCCTTGATCGCCAGCCGGTCGAGGGGAGCTGTCGTGGGGTTCGCGGGCATGATCGTGACGGCCGTGGTCGTCGTGCACGTTTATCTGTGGCGGCGGCTGGTCAGGGCGTCGACGACACGGGGATCGCGCTCGCGCCGGGTGCTGACGTGGATGCTCGTGATCCTCGCCGTCCTGATGGTGGCGGCCCTCGTCGGGAGCCGGTCCTTCGGCATGGACGTCGAGCGCGTCCTGGCCTGGCCCGGCTACCTCTGGCTGGCCGTGATGTTCTACCTGTTCGTGTTCGGCCTGGTCATGGAGGTGCCCAGGGCGATCGCGACGTTCGTCGTGTCCCGGCGCGGCCGTACGGCCGGGCGCGGGGCCGCCTCCGAGCGGGCCGAGGGGGCGCAGGCGCCGGTGGGCGAGGTGGTCCTCGCGGGCGCGGCGGCCGGGGGAGGCTCGCCCGCGCACGGCACGGCCACGACCGATGCGCCGGCGGCGGCAGGAGGCGGCGCGGACACGCCGGTGATCGACCGGCGGCTGTTCATCTCCCGTACGGCCTCCGCGGTCGTGGCCGTGGGAGCGCTCGCGACCGTGGGCTACGGCGTGAGCCGTGCTCTCGGCGATCCGGTGATCGAGCGGGTGCCGATCCGCCTGCCCCGGCTCGACCCCCGGATGAACGGGCTGCGGATCGCGGCCGTCAGCGACATCCATCTCGGCCCGCTGACCGGCCGTGGCCACACCGAGCGGATCGTCCAAATGATCAACGGGCTGGGCGCCGACGTGGTGACGATCGTGGGCGACCTGGTCGACGGCACGGTGGCCGAGCTCGGCCGTCTCGCCACGCCGCTCAGATCGCTCGAATCCCGTTATGGCGCATATTTCGTGACGGGCAATCACGAGTACTACACCGCGGCGGGCCCGCAGGAATGGATCGAGGAGCTGCGCTCGCTGGGTGTCCGGCCGCTGCGCAACGAGCGGGTCGAGATCCGGCACGCGGGAGCCGTGCTGGACCTCGCGGGCGTCAACGACCTGAACGGCACGGCGTCGGGCGACGGCCCCGACTTCGGCAAGGCGCTCGGGGGCCGCGACCCGGACCGGCCCGTCGTGCTGCTGGCCCACCAGCCCGTCCAGGTGACCCAGGCCGCCGCGCACGGCGTCGATCTCCAGCTTTCCGGGCACACCCACGGCGGGCAGATGGCGCCGTTCAACCTGCTCGTGCCGTTGCAGCAGCCCGTGGTGGCGGGCCTGGCCCGCGTGCCGCGTGCGGGTGGTGGCGACACCCAGGTCTACGTGACCCGGGGCGCGGGCTTTTGGGGACCCCCGGTCCGCGTGGGCGCCCCGCCCGAGATCACCCTCATCGAGCTGCGCGCCTGACCCGAGCCCGGCCGGCGAGCCTGCCATCCGTCTTGACAGCGGCAGATCGTCCGTCCAGGGAGAACTCGTCTGCCGGAGGGGCGGTGGTCGCATCTCCGCGAAGCGGGGGCGCGTCGTATGAAGCGGGGTGCGTCGTTTGATGCGGTGCGGCGTTCGCCGCCGCAGCGCCCGAAAAACCGCCGCAGCGCAGGGAGAGAAGCCGGAATACCGAGCATTGCCGCCATCTCGACAGCGAGGACGAGGCGGACGTAATACTCTCAGGCGACGAGCGGGCCTTCGGGCCCCCTCGACCGTCCCCAAGCCCAGCGAGCACCTGGATACGCTGACATCATGAGCACCCCTGGCCGGGCCGCCGCGCGACGCAAGCAGCCGCACGTGCTGGCGAACCCGCCGTTCCGCAGGTTGTGGACGGCGATGGCGACGTGCAGTCTCGGCGACTGGCTCAACATCATCGCCCTGACCGCCCTGGCCGGTAACTTGACCGCGCGGTCCGGCTTCCAGACGCAGAGCCTCGCCATCGGCGGCGTCTTCATCGCCAAGATGCTGCCCGCGATCTTGCTCGGACCGCTCGCCGGAGCGGTGGCCGACCGATTCGACCGCAGGCTCACGATGGTCGTCGCCGACCTCGCCCGGTTCGCGGTGGTGCTGTCGATCCCGCTGGTCGGCGTCTACCAGTGGGTGATCATCGCGACGTTCCTGGTCGAGTGCGTGAACCTCTTCTGGGTGCCGGCCAAGGACGCCACCGTGCCCAACCTCGTGCCCAAGGAGCGGCTCGAGGAGGCCAACCAGCTCAACCTTCTCGTCACGTACGGCACCGCGCCCGTGGCCGCGGCGCTGTTCGCGATCGTGTCGGGCGTGGTGCAGACGATCTCGGCGGCCGTCCCGTCGTTCACGGTCGCGGCCACCAGCGTGGCGCTGTACGCCAACGCGCTGGCCTACCTGGCGTCCGCCGTGATGGTCTTCTTGCTGCGGGCCATCCCGAAAAACCACGTCAGGCACGTGTCCGCCCCCTCGGTGCTGCGGCAGATCACCGAGGGCTGGCGGTTCGCCGGCGGCAACCGGGTCGTACGCGGCCTGATCATCGGCATGCTCGGCGCGTTCGCCGCCGGTGGCGCCGTGGTCGGCGTCGCCAAGGCGTACGTGCAGGCCCTGGGCGGCGGCGACGCGGGCTACGGCGCGGTGTTCTGCGCCGTGTTCCTCGGCATGGCGTTCGGCATGTTCTTCGGCCTGCGGCTGCTCAAGGGCTTGTCGAGGCGGCGGCTGTTCGGGCTGTCGATCGTGCTCGCGGGCCTGACGCTGGCCGCCGTCGCGCTCATCCAGGACCTGGTCGTCGTCGTGGTGCTGACCGTGGTGCTGGGCGCCTGCGCCGGCATCGCCTGGATCATCGGCTACACGGTGATCGGCCTGGAGGTGGAGGACGGGCTGCGCGGCCGTACGTTCTCCTTCCTGCAGTCGCTGGCCCGGGTGGTGCTGCTGCTGGTCGTGGCGGTGGCCTCCACGGTGGCCGCGCTGTTCGGCGCGCACGCCATCCGCATCGCCGGGATCAGCTACCGATTCGACGGCACCAACCTCGTGCTGCTGCTCGGGGCGCTGCTGGCGATCGCCGTCGGGGTGGTCGCGCTGCGGCACATGGACGACCGGCCCGAGGTGCCCATCACGGTCGACCTGCTGAACGCCCTGCGCGGGCGGCGGTTCGTCCCGGAGGAGGCGGACACCGAGCGCGGGCTGTTCATCGCCTTCGAAGGCGGCGAGGGATCGGGCAAGACCACCCAGGCGCGGCTGCTGGCGATCTGGCTGCGTGACCAGGGCTACGACGTCGTGCAGACCCGCGAACCGGGCTCGACCAAGGTCGGCATGCGGCTGCGGGCGATCCTGCTCGACGCCGCGCACCAGGGCCTGTCGCCGCGGGCCGAGGCGATGCTGTACGCCGCGGACCGGGCCGAGCACGTGGAGAAGGTCATCAGGCCCGCGCTGCGCCGGGGCTCGACGGTGATCTCCGACAGGTACGTGGACTCGTCGCTGGCCTACCAGGGCGCCGGGCGGTCGCTCGACCCGGAGGACGTGGCGAGGATCAACAGGTGGGCGACGGGCGGGCTCGTCCCCGACCTGACCGTGCTCATCGACGTGCCGCCCGCGGTCGGGCTGCAGAGGATGGCCTCGCCCGCCGACCGTATCGAGGCCGAGCCGCTGGAGTTCCACGAGCGGGTGCGGCGGGAGTTCCGGGCGCTGGCGGCGGCCGAGCCCGACCGATACCTCGTGGTGGACGGCACGCTGGACCAGCGGGAGGTGACGCGCCTGATCCAGGACCGGGTGCGGGAGATCCTGCCCGACCCGGTGCCGCAGGAGGCCGAGGAGGCCACCGGCACCATGCCCGCCATCCGTGACTTCCGGTAGCGGACGGTGGTGGCATGAGCGCGCGTTGCGGGCGGAGCGGGGATGCGGCTCGCGACGGTTGCCTTCCGGGGCGTGACCCCGAGGGAGTGGCATGACCGTTTTCGACGATCTGATCGGGCAGGACCGGGCGATCGACATCCTGCGGAGGGCCGCGTCGGCCGCGGCGGAGGTCGTCGCCGGGGGCCGCGGCGCGGGCATGACCCACGCCTGGCTGTTCACCGGACCGGCCCTGCGGTCCACGGCCGCCACGGCGTTCGCGGCGTCGCTGCTCTGCCCCGACCAGGGCTGCGGCCACTGCGACGACTGCCATCAGGTCGAGATCGGCTCACATCCGGACGTGACGTTCGTACGGCCGGAGGGTCTGTCGTACAGCGTGCGGGAGACGCGCGAACTCGTGCTCAAGGCGGCGGGGGCGCCCACGCTCGGCCGCTGGCGGATCGTGCTGTTCGAGGACGCCGACCGGGTGACGGAGGCGGCGGCGAACGCGCTGCTGAAGGCCATCGAGGAGCCGCCGCCGCGGACCGTGTGGCTGCTGTGCGCGCCCTCCCCGGACGACATGATCATCACGATCCGCTCCCGCTGCCGGGTCGTGACGCTGCGCACCCCCTCCACCGAGGCGGTCGCGAACGTGCTGATCACCCGGGACGGGGTGCCCCACGACGTGGCGGTCGGCGCCGCGCGGGCGGCCCAGGGGGACATCGGCCGGGCGCGGCGGCTCGCGCTCGACGAGGAGGCGCGGCGGCGGCGCGACGACGTGCTGTCGATCCCCCGGTCGCTGACCGGGGTGGCGGAGTGCATCGCCGCCGCCGAGCGGCTGGTGAAGACCTCCGCCGAGGACGCCGACGCGGCCACGACCGCGCTGAACGAGGCCGAGACGGCCGAGCTGCGGAAGGTCTACGGTGAGGGCTCCTCCGGCAAGGGGCTCAACAAGGGCCTCGTGCGGGGCGGCGCGGGGGCGCTCAAAGAGCTCGAGACCATGCAGAAGTCGCGGGCGACCCGGATCAAGCGCGACTCCCTCGACCTCGCGCTGCTCGACCTCGTGGCGTTCTACCGCGACGTGCTGGCGGTGCAGTTCGGGGCTCGGGTCGAGCTGGCCAACGAGGACCGCAGGCACGAGGTGGAGGCCGTCGCGCGGGCGTCCACACCCGAGCAGACGCTCCGCCGTACGGATGCGATCATGAAGTGCCGGGAGCGGCTGGCGGCCAACGTGAACCCGCAGATCGCGGTCGAGGCCATGACCCTCGCCCTCCGTTCGCCCGCATGAGACCTCTCGGCCCGCCGGGGCGTCGGCCATTCTGAGCGTTTACGGGCCACCGCCCGGTTATCCACAGGAGATGATTCCCCCTGCCGTACGGCACGTATGGTGGGTTCTGACGCCCGAGGTTTTGGGGTGCGGTAGCCGTACGTGATCGAGGAGGACCGGCACGTGGGCATGATGATGGCGGTGAGTTTCACTCGCTACGGACGGCTCTACTACCTCGATCCGGGCGGCCACTCTCCCAAGGTGGGCGACAAGGTCCTCGTGCCGACGGACGCGGGCCCGGAGGTCGCCGAGTGCGTGTGGGCGCCGCAGTGGGTGAGCGAGGACATCGAGGGCCTGCCGGTCTGCCAGGGCATCGCGACCGAGGAGCACCTGGCCAGAGACGAGGCCAACCGCCGCCGCAGGGCGGAGGCCCGCAGCGTGTCCAAGCGGTTGATCAAGCGGCACGATCTGCCGATGAAGGTGGTCGGCGTCGACTACCTGGACGCCGACAACGTCTACACGGTGTACTTCTCCGCGCCCCACCGGGTCGACTTCCGCGCGCTCGTACGCGATCTCGCCCGCAACCTGCGGGCCCGGGTCGAGCTGCGGCAGATCGGCCCGCGTGACGAGGCCAGGCTCCAGGGTGGCATCGGCCCCTGCGGGCGCGACCTGTGCTGCGCGACGTTTCTCAAGGACTTCGAGCCGGTCTCCGTACGGATGGCCAAAGACCAGGACCTGCCGGTCAACCCGCTGCGGATCGCCGGCGCCTGCGGCCGGCTGATGTGCTGCCTGAAGTACGAGCACCCGCTCTACCAGGAGTTCCGGGCGTCGGCGCCGCGCACCGGCCTCACGGTGGACACCCCGCACGGCCCGGGCACGGTGGTGGGGCACAACGTGCCGTCCGACTCGGTCATCGTCCGCCTCAACGAGGGCGGCCGCCGCTGCGCCTGCGCCAAGGCCAGCGTCTGCGTCCCTCGTCAGCAGCACGACGCGATGTACGGCGACGCGCAGGCGGCGGCCGTGGGCGACCCGAGCTCCTGACGCGGGGCCGCGCCGTCACAGCCGCCGATCCGCAGCCGCCGATCCGCAGCCGCCGATCCGCAGCCGCCGATCCGCAGCCGCCGATCCGCAGACGCCGGTTCATAGCGCCGGTTCGCAGCGCCGGTTCACAGATGCCGGTGCAGGAAGTCCGCCGTCGCCTCGGCGGCGCGCGTGACATACGGCTCCACGTCGTACAGGTCGATGTGCTCGCGGCAGTCGAGCCAGAGCATCTCCTTCTTGCCCGGGCTTCGCCGGAAGAGCGTCTCCGCCAGCTCGGGCGAGCAGTACGCGTCGACCCGCCCGTGGACGACCAGTAGCGGCGTGGCGGCGAGCAGCGGGGCCGCGCCGAGTGCGTCGAAGGTCATCAGTGAATGGAGCGACCCCCAGGTCACCCGGTTCTCCCAGTGCGGCGAGGCGGAACGGGAGGTGCCGTAGTAGGCGTACGGCTCGTCGCCGGGCATCGCGGCCTCGCCGCCGCCGGGCGCCACCGCGGGCAGATACTCCTCGTAGCGGTCGAGGAAACGCGCCAGCCCGGCCCGGTAGGCGTCGACGCCCATGTGCTCGGCGAACCAGGCCGGGCTGTTGTAGGCGCCCGCGATCGCGGCGACGGCCTTCACCCGTGGGTCGGTGGCGGCCGCGCGCACCGCGTACCCGCCGCCGAGGCACACCCCGACGAGGCCGATCCGGCTCGGGTCGACCTCTGCCCGGCGGGCGAGCAGGCTCACCGCGGCGCGCAGGTCGGCGAGCTTGCCCTCGCTGTCCTCGTGCCCCCGGCGCCCTCCGCTCTCGCCGAACCCCCGATGGTCGAAGGCCAAGGTGACCAGGCCCGCCCGGGCCAGTCGCTCCGCATACAGCCCCGTGACCTGCTCCTTCACTCCGGTGAACGGCCCGGTGAAGGCGACGGCGGGCGAGGGCCCGACCCGCTCGGGCACCCTGAGCTCTCCGACGAGCTCGACACCGGCCGCCGGGAAGACCACCCGCTCGGTCCGCACCGTGGTCGTCATCGCCCGGCTTCCCCCGACAGTTCGGCGGCCACCGCGTCGGCGCCCAGTCCGATGAGCCACTCCAGGGGCGCATCCGGCAGGAAGCTGCTCATCACCGTGGTCAACTCCTGCTTCTGCCGGTCCGTCAGGAGGATGCCGTCACCGGCCAGCCGTCGCACGACCTCCCGGTACAGCAGCAGGTATTGCCGTTGCCGGATGAATATGCCGGTGTCGCTCGGGGAGCCGTGGCCCGGGTAGAGGACCAGGCCGTCCAGCTCGTCGATGACGCGGTCCAGGACGTGCAGCCAGGCCGTGGAGTGCCCGTCCGCGGTGTAGGGGTGCGTCCCGCCGAACGCCAGGTCGCCGATGAAGGCCACCCGTTTCCCGCCCGCCTCCACCAGGAGATAGGAGTCGGCGTGGCTCTCGGCCGGCCCGAGGTCGCGCACCCGGACCCGCAGGCCGGCGATCTCCACGATGTCCCCGTCCTTCAGCAGGCGGTCGGGCACCCGATAACGGTCGGGCCACTCGTCGCCGTACACCGGCTGCCACTGCTCCCGCTTGGGCACGGCGATCTGCTCGATCGTCTCCGCCACCGCGACCGAGGCGTGAACCGGCACGTCCTCGTTCACCACGTACGGCAGGCCGTTGAAGTGGTCGGGGTGTGCGTGGGTGACGAACGCCGCGAGCAGTGGCTTGCGGAGTGCGGCCAGGCGCGCCGCGAGGGCCCGGGCGTCGGAGACGAGCAGATTGGCGTCGACGAGGACCACTCCCTCGGCCGTCTCCAGCAGGTAGCTGTTGGCGAACAGGCCCGGCTCCGCCGCCGTGTACGTGTGGATGACGAGGTCGCTCATGCCTGAGACGCTAGGCGTGCCAGGTTCTTGCGGCCAGAAGGCACTTCGCGGTGCCCATCGGTCAGGCGGATGGAGGAGAGCCGCATGGATCCCGTGATCCCCGACACGCTGGAGGAGAGCTGCGCGACGCGACAGGCCCTCGAGCGCTTCGCGGCGAAGTGGCGGGTGCTGGTGATCTACGTCCTGTTGGCCGGGCCCCAGAGGCACAGCCAATTGCGCCGGCGGCTGCCCGGCATCACGCAGAAGGTCCTGACCGAGACGCTGCGAGGTCTGGAGAAGGACGGCATGGTCGAACGGCGGGTCATCAAGGACACCGCGCCCAAGCACGTGGAGTACGCGCTTACCGACCTGGGACATACGCTGCGCGAACCGTTGGGCGCCATCTGCGCCTGGGCGCGGGAACACGGGGGTGGATAGGCGCCGGCCACCCGCAGGGGACCGTCGACGAGATCGACGGCTCCTTCCGCGGCCCCCTCCGGGGCGCCCGGTTATCGGAGGTGAGTCGCCGCGACCCGGCCCGCCGCCGTGTACGCTGCGCTGGTGAGCACCCAGCGTCGCCTCACGACATGGCTGGAGACGAAGTCGTCGCAGGACCGGCGGCTCATCCTCGCCAGGGTCGGTTTCACCTCCGAGGACGAGATCCCCCCGGAGGACCTCGCCCGGCTGCTGCTGCACCCGCGCGCGGCGCTGTCGCTCGTGGGGCGCTGCACGCTTCCCCAGCGGCAGGCGCTGTCGGCCGTCGCTTGGGTGGCGGTGCGGCGGCATGGGCCCGTGTTCGACCTCTGGCGCGACGAGGATCCGGCGGAAAGGGCCGTGCCCCGTGCCGAGGTGCTCGATCTCCTTGCCGGGAGCGATCCCGCCCTGCGGGAGCGCGCCTCGGCCACCCTGGACGCGCTCGCCGATCTGGCGCTTGTGCTTCCGCCGCACGGAGACCAGGTGATCGTGTCCACCGGTGTCCACGCGCATCTCGCCGAGGGGGCGGGGCTGGGTCGCCCGGCGGAAGAGCTCATCGGACAGAGTTTCAACGCTCCGGAGGTCCACGCGATCGCCGAGGCCCTGGGATTCCCCAAGGCCATAGGGCGACAGGCCGCGGAGCAGAACGTGCTGGGCCTGCTCACGGATCCGGATCGGGTGCGGGCCCTGCTCGCGCGGGCTCCCGCGCAGGCCCGGGAGTGGCTGCTCGAGATCATCGCGCACGGGTCGCGGGTGCTCACGCACGCCTACCAGGCGCGTGGCGGCTTCTACCAGCAGCCGAAGTATGTCTTCCGTCCCGGAGGCTCGGGCGACCCGAACACCGACTGGCTGGCCGCGCGCGGGCTCCTGCTGCCCGCCGCGCCGTACGACGACATGGCGGAGGTGCCGGTCGAGGTCGCCGTGGCCGTTCTCGGGGAGTTGCGTCTGCCGTTCACCCCCGAGCCGCCGCGGCTCCCGGACGGCCTGCCCGACGTGGTCGGCGCCGACGGTTCCGCCCAGGTCGCGGCCACCACCGCGCTGTCCCAGATCGAGCGGGTGCTCGCGGCGTGCGCCGAGCAGCCTCCCGCTTTGCGCAAGGCCGGTGGGCTGGCCGTCCGCGACACCAAGCGGATCGCCAAGGCGGCCGGTGCGCCGGAGGACGTCACCCGGCTCTGGCTCGACCTGGCCACCCAGGCCGGACTGCTCGGCCTGCACGAAGAACCCGTGCCGCGGCCCAAGGGCCACCGCGGCAAGCTGCCGGAGCCGACCGTGAGCCTGCTGCCCCGGGCGGAGTATGACGACTGGCTGAAACGGCCGCCCGTCGAGCGGCTGACGACGATCATCGCCACCTGGGCGACGATTCCGGCGATCTACACCTACTGGCCGGAGGAGGCCGGGACGCCCGTCGCCCTCATCGAGCCCGACGACCCGAACGCGGTCGGCATCAGGTATGCCGTCTTGGAAGCGCTCGCCGCGCTGCCCGAGGGCAAGGGCGTCTCCGCCGCCGACCTGCCGTACGTGAGGGAGCGGGCGGCCTGGCACCGCCCGGAGCATTTCGCCCAGCCGGGGGCGGACCACGAGCTGGTCGGGGCCGTGCTGCGCGAGGCCGAGCTGCTCGGCCTGGCCGCCCGGGGCGCTCTCACCGGTGTCGGCCGTGCCGTACGCGACCTGCTGCTCAGCGGTGAGGCGTGGACGTCGCCGGAGCCCGCGCTGACCACCGCCCTGGCGGCCATGCTCCCGCCCGCGCAGGCCACCGCCTTCTTCCAGGCCGACCTGACGGCCGTGGTCCGGGGGATGCCGGGCCCGGAACTCGCCGAGCTGCTCGACGACATCGCCGAGCGCGAGTCGGAGGGGCACGCCGTGGTCTGGCGCTTCACCCCCGCGACCATACGCCGCGCCTTCGACCGGGGACACCAGGCCGGGGCCCTGCTCCAGCGGCTTGCCGAGGTGGCCGAGGCGCCCCTGCCACAGCCGCTGGAATACCTGATCAAGGACACCGCCCGGACGCACGGGCGCGTCAAGGTGGTGCGCTCCGGGTGCTGCATCCGCTCCGACGACGAGGGCCTCGTCGAAGAGCTCGCCCGCTCGAACGCGTTGCGCACGCTCGGCCTGCGCAAGATCGCCCCGACTGTCCTGGTCAGTGCGGCGGGTGAGGAGGAGACCCTGGCCCGGTTGCGCGCCGCCGGCTACACCCCGGCACTCGAGTCCGAGACCGGGGCGACGATCATCGAGCGGGCCGCCCGCCGGCGGGCGTGCCGCCCCCCCCCCCCCCCCCGGGGCCGGGCGGGGCGCCCCCAGCGCCGG
>JADGHC010000632.1 GCA_019689655.1 Microbispora sp. | reverse complement strand
GCTGGCCACGGGGCAGGTGCTGCCGGTCTCCAGCGTGCACCGCCTGGCCCGCACCTCCACGTTGGTGCGCCTCGTCATGGACGCCGACGGGCAGGTGCTCGACATGGGCCGCAAGGTCCGCCTGGCGACTCCGGCGCAGCGCAGGGCGATCTTCGCCCGGTACGCCACCTGCTGGGTCGACGGCTGCCCCCTGCCCGCCACCATGTGCCAGATCGACCACGCCGACAACTGGAGCAGCGGAGGACTCACGAACCTGAAGCTGCTCGGTCCGGCCTGCCAGTTCCACAACCGCGACCGCTACCGGCACCCCGAGCGCTACACCCGCCGCAAAGTCGGCAAAGACCGCTGGGCCTTCACCTACCACCGCCTCGGCACAGCCCGGCGGCGATAAACCACAGGGCAGGGGCGGCATCGCGTACCCAGGCGGCCGGGGAGGCATGCGTGGTCAAGCAGCAGAGGGCGGTTTGCATGCTGACGGTGTGACGGCGGGGATGCCCCTGCGGATGGCGTGCGCGTCGAGGTGGATGCAACGGGCTCCCCGGCCCCCGCTCGCAGGCGTGACCGGGCCCTGCACCGAGGCGCGACGTGCGGGCGCCCGCCGATCTCTGGCTCGGCCGAGGGCAGGGGACGATAGGTCAGACCTGTGATCGTTCACAGAAAGGGCGCGGCCGGGCGGGACTGAAAGTTTCAGTGATCGGCGGGCGACGCCACCACGCAGGTGGGGCGCGGACGGCCGGTCCGCCCCGGCTCCTACCAGCCGGAGATCGGCGCAGTCGGACGATCCGATGATTGCGTTCACATCGCTGAACCGCGAGCGGTTGACCACACCACCTGTTTGGCGTTGTGATGGCGCACCCCGGCGCACTCTGCTCCACCTGCTGTGGAGTGTCGCGCCGGACCGGCCCGACCGCACCGGAGGTCCCGCTTCGGAGAACCCCGATCACCGATCACACGGCCGGCGCGACGCGTCCCCACGCCGTCGTCATGGCTCTGCTGCGCCCCCATCGGCATCCCCTCTGGAGTTCTCATGACCACACGACGAAGATCCGCTCTGATCGCCGCAGTGGCCTCGGCCGCCGCACTGGCGGGAGCCGGAGCACTGCCCGCCCTGCCCGCATCGGCGGCGGCGGGCTGCCGGGTGGACTACCAGGTGACCAACCAGTGGCAGGACGGCTTCGGGGCCGCCGTCACGATCACGAATCTCGGCGACCCGATCAACGGGTGGACGCTCACCTGGTCGTACACCGCGGGCCAGACCGTCACGCAGGCGTGGAACGCAACGGTCACCCAGAACGGCGCGCAGGTCAGCGCCAAGGACGCCGGTTACAACGCGTCGATCCCCACCGGCGGCACGGCCTCGTTCGGCTTCAACGGCTCGTGGAACAACTCGTCCAACCCCGCGCCCACGAGCTTCGCGCTCAACGGCACCACCTGCACCGGCGGGGTCACGAGCAGCCCCAGCCCGTCTCCCAGCGCCAGCCCGACCCAGTCGCCGAGCCCGTCACCCAGCCCCTCTCCGAGCCCCACCGGCATCCCCGCGGGCGCGCGCCAGATGGAGACGCTGAACCGCGGGCTGATCAGCGTACGGTCGGGCAACGGCAACCTGGTCTCCTGGCGCCTGCTCGGCACCGAGAACATCGGCACCGGGTTCAACGTCTACCGGGGCTCCACGAAGCTGAACTCCTCGCCGATCACCAATTCCACGAACTACTTCGACTCCGGGGCCCCGGCCGACGCCTCGTACACGGTGCGGGCCGTGGTGAACGGCGTCGAGCAGGCGGCGTCGGAGCCGTCGCTGCGCTTCACCGGCGGAAACTACCTCGACGTGCCGATCCAGCCGCCGCCGGGCGGCACCACGCCCGACGGGGTCTCGTACACCTACAGCGCCAACGACGCGAGCGTGGGCGACCTGGACGGCGACGGGCAGTACGAGTTCGTGCTGAAGTGGGACCCGTCCAACTCCAAGGACAACTCCCAGTCCGGTTACACCGGCAACGTGTTCGTCGACGCGTACAAGCTCAACGGCACCCGCATGTGGCGGATCGATCTCGGCCGCAACATCCGCGCGGGCGCGCACTACACGCAGTTCCAGGTGTACGACTACGACGGCGACGGCAAGGCCGAAGTGGCGATGAAGACCGCCGACGGCACCAAGGACGGCACGGGGAGGGTCATCGGCAACGCGAACGCCGACTACCGCAACTCCTCCGGCTACATCCTGTCCGGGCCCGAGTATCTGACGATGTTCAACGGCCAGACCGGCGCGGCCATGTCCACCGTGAACTACGACCCGCCGCGCGGGACGGTCTCCTCCTGGGGCGACTCCTACGGCAACCGGGTGGACCGCTTCCTCGCGGCGACGGCGTACCTCGACGGCACCCGCCCGTCGCTGATCATGTCGCGTGGCTACTACACCCGTACGGTCATCGTGGCGTGGGACTTCCGCAACGGTTCGCTGACCAAGCGGTGGACGTTCGACTCCAACTCCGCCGGCAGCCAGTACACCGGTCAGGGCAACCACAACCTGTCGGTCGCCGACGTGGACGGCGACGGCAGGGACGAGATCATCTTCGGCGCGATGGCGATCGACGACAACGGCCAGCCGCTGTGGAACACCCGCAACGGCCACGGCGACGCCATGCACGTCGGCGACCTCGACCCCTCCCGGCCCGGGCTGGAGGAGTTCAAGGTCGACGAGGACACCAGCAAACCCGGCGCGTGGATGGCCGACGCCCGCACCGGCTCGATCCTGTGGAGCCAGTCCTGCGGCTGCGACAACGGGCGCGGCGTCTCCGACGACGTGTGGGCCGGGAGCCCGGGCGCCGAGTCGTGGTCGTCCGGCGTCAGCGGCATGTACAACACCAAGGGGCAGAACATCGGGCGCAAGCCGGGCTCGGCGAACTTCCTCGCCTGGTGGGACGCCGACCCGGTCCGCGAGCTGCTCGACGGCACCCACATCGACAAGTACGGCACAAGCGGCGACACGAGGCTGCTGACCGCCAGCGGCGTCCACTCCAACAACGGCACCAAGTCCACCCCGTCGCTGTCGGCCGACCTGTTCGGCGACTGGCGCGAGGAGGTCGTCTGGCCGACGAGCAACGACACCGCCCTGCGGATCTACAGCACGACCACGGAGACCAACCGGCAGATCTACACGCTGATGCACGACCCGACGTACCGGCTGGCGATCGCCTGGCAGAACACCGCCTACAACCAGCCGCCCCACACCGGCTTCTTCCTCGGGGACGGCATGGCGACGCCCCCCAAACCGAACATCTACCTGAGGTGAACCCCGGCGGGGGGGGGGGGGGGGGGGCGGGGGGGCCCCGGCGCCCCCCCGCCCCCCCCCCCCCCCCCCCCCCCCCCCCC
>JADGHC010000631.1 GCA_019689655.1 Microbispora sp. | reverse complement strand
GACGACATTTTGACCTTCGATCCGGCTCGCCGTCGATACTCGATACACCGCAGAGGTCTCCGCCGCCAGGGACGCGGCAGGCAACGAGATGGCCGCCCCGTACGTCTGGTCGTTCACGACGGGAGCTGCGACGCCACCCCCGACACCGACAGACAGCCGCTCCTGAAGGTTCACCCATGTCGGCGGGCACCGTTGGACCCACCTCGATCGGCTCGTGAAGCCGTTCGGTGCTGTGGGGAGTGCACCGAAGCGGTGACCGGGCCCTCCCCGACCGGTCAGCGGCGTCTGATCTCATCCGTCTGGCTGCGGACCAGCTCGTTCGAGCGGCGCGCGAAGTCGAGCAGCACCGCGAGCTCGGCATCGCTGTACTCCTCGATCAGGGCGGTGTACGCCTTGCTGAACCGGTCGAAAATTCCTTGCAGCTCGGCATAAGCGCCGTCGCGGACGAGCTCCACGAGGACCTGGCGTCGATCGGCGGCATCGCGCCGACGCCTGGCGAATCCTCCTTTCTCCAGGCGGTCGATGACCGCGGTGATCGCTCCCCCCTTGGACAGCCCCGTGCGTTCGGCGAGCTGTCCCGCGGTCATGGGCCCTTCCTTGTCCAACAGCGCCAGGCAGTTCACATCGGTCACATTGAGCCCTGCCCGCGACGCGACCGCGGCGTGGAAAAGGACCGCATGGGTGGCTGCCCGTCGGTTTTCGTCGTACAGGGCCGCGACGGCCCTCGCGCGCTCCGTTGTCATGGGTTAATCTCTCGAAAATAGAGAGGCTCTTAAACAGACAAGCTCGATATGCGAGAGTCTAGCGGAGGAAGCCTTGACGACGTTCGCCGAGGTGCGCACTGTGCCGTCTCATCGGTGGCCGGCGCTGAGCGTGGTCCTCACCGCCGCCTTCATGGACCTGGTCGACGGCACCATCGTCAGCATCGTGCTCCCTCGAATCCAGTCCGATCTGCGGGCCGGGTTCGCGGCGGCGCAATGGATCCTGGCGGGGTACTCGCTCACGTTCGCGCTGATGCTCATCACGGGGGGCCGCCTCGGCGATGTCTTCGGGCGCAAGCGCATCTTCCTGATCGGCGTCGCCGGATTCACCCTCGCCTCTGTCGTCTGCGGCGCGGCCGGTGGTCCTGTGGTGCTCATCGTCGCCCGGCTTTTGCAGGGTGTCATGGCCGCCCTCATGGTGCCGCAGGTCTTCTCGATCATCATGGTCATGTTCGAGCCCGAGAACCGGGCGAAACCGTTCGCCCTGTACGGCATCGTGCTCAGCGTGGCCAACATCAGCGGGCCTCTGCTGGGTGCCGTGCTCGCGGAGTACAACGTGTTCGGGCTGCACTGGCGGGCGATCTTCTACGTCAACGTGCCGATCGGCCTGTTCGCGTTGCTCGGAGCCGCGCGCTATATGCCGGAATCCCGCTCCGAACATCCGCTCAAGCTCGACCTGCCGGGCATCGTCCTCGTCGGCCTCGCCTCCTTCGCACTGATGTTCCCCCTCATCCAAGGGCGGGAAGCGGGCTGGCCCGCCTGGACCTTCGTCATGATGGCCACGGCGCTTCCGATCCTCGGCCTGTTCGCCCTCTCCCAGCGGCGCGGCAGCTCACCGCTGGTCCCGCTGAGCCTGTTCTCGGCACCGTCGTTCGTGGTCGGGCTGATCATGCTGCTGGTCCTGTTCACTGGGCTGGCCTCGTTGTTCCTCGTACTCAACTACGGCCTCCAGCTCGGCCTGGGGTGGTCAGTGATCGCCACAGCGCTCACCGGCATCGGCTGGCCGATCGGCATCACCATGACCTCGGGGATCGCACAACGGTTCGCCACGACCCACGGCCGATTCATGATCAGGGCGGGTCTGCTGGTCATGACGGTGGGGATGGTGGCGCTGATCGCCCTAATGAACGTGCATGGCTCCGACGTCTCTTACCCGGTGATCGCACTGCCCGTGCTCGGCATGGGCCTCGGGATGGGTCTGTGCGTTCCCATCCTGACCAACGTGATCGTGGCCGACGTGCCGGCCGGCAGCGCGGGCGCGGCCTCCGGCGTGCTCAACGCCGTGCTCCAGCTCGGTACGGCGGCCGGAATCGCCCTGGTCGGGACCGTCTTCTTCAGCCTGGCCGGCGGCAGGGGCGGTGAGAGCCTCTACTCCGCGGCACCCACCACGCTCTGGTACAACGCGGCCGCGTTCTTCGTGGCGGCCCTCCTGGCCTCGCTCCTCCCGCGCGCCGCCAGGGCACCTCGGGGTCACGCGCGAGGTGCTTGAGCAGGCCGCCGAGGGTCGGTGAGGAAGCACCGATGCGGGTCACGGCAGGCGGGCCCTGATCGCGCGCCGCGTCCCGTAGACGGCGGCGCCGACGGCGAGCACCACAGTTCCGGCGATGACCGAGGAGGCCGGCAGAGCGAAGGCCAGGATCAAGCATCCGGCCAGGCCGAGGGCGGGCACCACCCGCGGCGGGCGGCCCTCGACCGGGGTGAGGGTCCACGCGGCGGCGTTGGCGACGGCGTAGTAGACCAGCACGCCGAAGGAGGAGAACCCGATCGCGCCGCGCAGGTCCGCGGTCGCCGCCAGGACCGCGACGACCCCGCCGATGACCAGTTCGGCGCGGTGGGGTACCGCGAAGCGGGGGTGGACGGCGGCCAGCGCGTGCGGCAGGTGCCGGTCGCGGGCCATGGCCAGCGTGGTGCGGGAGACGCCCAGGATCAGCGCCAGCAACGAGCCGAGCGCGGCCAGCGCGGCGCCCGCGCGTACCAGCGGCGCCAGGTTTGGATGGCCGGCGGCGCGGACGGCGTCGGCCAGCGGGGCGGGGGCCTGGGCGAGATCGGCGGCGCCCAGCACGGCCAGCGCGGCGACCGCTACCGCCGCGTACACCACGAGGGTCAGGCCGAGCGCGAGCGGAATCGCCCGGGGAATGATGCGGGCCGGGTCTCGCACCTCCTCGCCCAGAGTTGCGATGCGTGCGTAACCGGCGAAGGCGAAAAACAGCAGCCCCGCCGCCTGCAGCACCCCGGCGGCGGTGGCGCCGGAGGTCACCTCCAGCCGCGCCACGTGCGCCTGCCCGGAGGTCAGGCAGGCGGCGACCACCGCCGCCAGCACGGCCAGCACCACGGCCACGATCCCCCTGGTCGCCCAGACCGTCTTGTGCATCCCCGTGTAGTTGACCACGGTCAGCGCCACCACGGCCGCCACCGCCAGCGCGTGCGCCTGCTGCGGCCACAGATAGGAGCCGACCGTCAGCGCCATCGCCGCACACGAGGCGGTCTTGCCGACCACGAACCCCCACCCGGCCAGGTAGCCCCAAAAATCCCCCAGGCGTTCGCGCCCGTAGACGTAGGTGCCGCCCGAGGCGGGATAGCGCGCGGCGCGCCGGGCCGAGGAGATCGCGTTGCAGTAGGGGA
>JADGHC010000053.1 GCA_019689655.1 Microbispora sp. | reverse complement strand
CCGCACGCCGCGCCTCGTCCGGGGGGTCGACGGGGTCCGGCGGGCGGGATTCACCGGGAACGGGATCAGGCGTGGCCGCCGGGGCGGGCGGGCCCGGCATCCCGCCCGGCCGCGGCCAGGCCCGCCTTCTCGACTTCCAGCAGGCTCGCCTCGTGGCGCTCCGCCTCGTACGCGGCCCGCCCGCCACGCAAGCCGAACAATCGCTTGCTCAGCGCGATGTACAGCACCGCCGCGATGTTGATCAGGAGGATCACGATCCGGAACGGGCTCACCTTCTCGGCGATCTCGTAGATCTCCACCGGGATGAACGCCGAGGTGACGACCACCGAGAAGTACTCGCCCCACCGCCTGAGCAGCCACAGGCCGATCCCCTCGATCAGCAGCAGGGCCGCGAGGGCGAGCAGGGCGAGGAAGATCCACGTGAGGGTCGTCGTCCGCGCGCCGAGCGCGGTCCGCAGCGTGTGCACCACGCCCGACTGGTCCAGGTTCCAGCCGATCTTGTGGGCCAGCGGCCTGATCAGCGGGAGGTCCTGGTCGAACGCCCGCCGTACGGCGTCGTGGTGGGCCCGGAACCGCCATACGCCGTACGCCCCGGCGAGCACGAGCACGGCCTTGCTCCAGCGGAAGACCGCGATCAGCCGGAGCACGGCGGCGTCGCGCAGCGCCCTGCCGCGCAGCACGACGGGGGCGTGGTCGGCCGGCCCGGCCCCGCGCGGCGGGCCGAGGATGAAGTCGCCGCAGCGCAGGCAGCGCCACGCCTCGCCGAGCGCGGTCTCCGCGCGCAGGCGCCGCCGCAGCGCCTCCTCGGCCGGCGCGTAGGTGACGTGCCCGTGCCGTCCGCAGGCACGCAGGCTCCAGTCCACAGGAAAATTGCAACACACGCGATTGCGGACAGGTGGGGGCAGTAAGGTCAAATAGCTGTGCGCAATCTTGCCCGGATGACCGCGGTCACCAATGTCGTCGTTGTCGTGATCGGTCTTGTCGCGTTCATGATGCTGCCCCGGTCGTCGGGTGAGGAGCGGTCACGGGTGCGGGCGCACCCGCCGGCGCCGTCCCCCGCGCCCAGTACGGCGCCGCCGAGGGCGACCGCCGCATCGGCCAAGAAGGTCAAGGCGAACGAGGCCGGTCTGGTGCCCGTGATCATGTACCACCGCATCCTGCACAAGCGGCGGGCGTCCATCGACCGGACTCCCGCCCAGCTGCGCAAGGAACTGGAGCGCCTGGCCAAGAGCGGCTACGTGCCGATCACCGCCGCGGAACTGGCCGCCGGGAAGATCGACATTCCGGCCGGGACCCATCCCGTCGTCCTGACCTTCGACGACGGCCACCCCAGCCACTTCGCCCTGGACCGGAACGGCAGGCCGAAGAACGACACGGCCGTCGGCGTCATCTACAAGGTCGCGGCGGAGTACCCGGCCTTCCGGCCCGTGGCCACCTTCTGGGTCAACCGCGCCCCGTTCGGCATACAGGACCGCGGGCGGCAGCGGCAGGCGGTGAAGTGGCTGCTGGACCACGGCTTCGAAGTGGCCAACCACACCTACTCCCATCCCGATCTCCGCCGGCTATCCGGCAAGCGGGTCAGCGAGCAGATCGTGCGGCAGGAGCGGCTGCTGAAGAAGATCGGCGTGCCGGCCTCGACGACCTTCGCGCTGCCGTACGGGTCGCAGCCGAGGAAGCGGAGCAGGGCGCACGACGGCAAGTGGGACGGCACGCGCTACCACTTCGACGCCGTCTTCCTCGCCGGAGCCGAGCCCACGGTTTCGCCGTACGCGAAAAAGTTCACGCGATTCGCGATTCCGAGGATTCAGTCCAACGGGAAAACCGGTGATTGCCGCCGCTGGTGCACGACCTACTGGCTCGACTGGCTCGACAAACACCCACGGGAACGCTATACGTCGGATGGGGATCCCACCCAAGTGTCGGTGCCGCGTAAACTCCGGGCAACGCTCTCGCCGGCACGGGCCAAGTCGGTGATCACGTATTAGCGGTCCGTCTGGTTGCCTCGGATTGACCCGGCTCGCTCCGTCTCATATGCTGATCGCTGCGTTGTGGGCTCGCGCGCGTCACGGACGGAGAGGGCTCGCGCTCGGTCATCCGGCGGCTACGAAGAAGCAGCATCCGGTGAACCGAAAAACGGCCCGCCTCGCTTCTGTCACAACGACAATCTGTCCGGTTCGGAGCAATTCCACACATGACGAGCAGCACTGAGGCCACCTCGAACACCCCGCAGGTAGCGGTCAACGACATCGGTTCGGAGGAGGCCTTCCTCGCCGCGATCGACGAGACCATCAAGTACTTCAACGACGGCGACATCGTTGAAGGCACCGTCGTCAAGGTCGATCGAGACGAGGTCTTGCTCGACATTGGCTACAAGACCGAGGGCGTCATCCCGTCGCGCGAGCTCTCGATCAAGCACGATGTCGACCCGGCCGAGGTCGTCGAGGTCGGAGAGCACGTCGAGGCCCTTGTTCTCCAGAAAGAGGACAAGGAAGGCCGCCTCATCCTGTCCAAGAAGCGCGCCCAGTACGAGCGTGCCTGGGGCACGATCGAGAAGATCAAGGACGAGGACGGCATCGTCACCGGTACGGTCATCGAAGTCGTCAAGGGCGGCCTGATCCTCGACATCGGTCTGCGCGGCTTCCTCCCCGCCTCCCTGGTGGAGATGCGCCGCGTCCGTGACCTGCAGCCGTACGTCGGCCGCGAACTCGAGGCCAAGATCATTGAGCTGGACAAGAACCGCAACAACGTGGTTCTGTCCCGCCGCGCCTGGCTGGAGCAGACCCAGTCCGAGGTTCGCCAGACCTTCCTCAACACCCTGCAGAAGGGCCAGGTCCGCAAGGGCGTCGTGTCCTCGATCGTCAACTTCGGTGCGTTCGTGGACCTCGGCGGCGTCGACGGCCTGGTGCACGTGTCCGAGCTGTCCTGGAAGCACATCGACCACCCGTCCGAGGTCGTCGAGGTGGGCCAGGAGGTCACCGTCGAGGTTCTCGACGTCGACATGGAGCGCGAGCGGGTCTCGCTGTCGCTCAAGGCGACGCAGGAGGACCCGTGGCAGCAGTTCGCCCGGACCCACCAGATCGGCCAGGTCGTGCCGGGCCGCGTCACCAAGCTGGTGCCGTTCGGCGCGTTCGTCCGGGTCGAGGAGGGCATCGAGGGCCTGGTCCACATCTCCGAGCTGGCCGAGCGCCACGTGGAGATTCCGGAGCAGGTCGTGCAGGTCGGCGACGAGATCTTCGTGAAGATCATCGACATCGACCTGGACCGCCGCCGCATCTCGCTGTCCCTCAAGCAGGCCAACGAGGGCGTCGGCCCGGAGATCGAGTTCGACCCGACGCTGTACGGCATGTCGGCGACCTACGACGAGCACGGCAACTACATCTACCCCGAGGGCTTCGACCCGGAGACCGGCGAGTGGCTCGAGGGCTTCGACAAGCAGCGTGAGGAGTGGGAGCGGCAGTACGCCGAGGCCCAGGCCCGCTTCGAGGCGCACCGCGCGCAGATCGAGAAGGCCCGCCAGGAGGAGTCGGCGGCGGCCGCGGCCGCCGGCGAGGCCGCTTCGTCCTACGGCGACTCCGCCTCGCAGTCCGGTGGCGGCGCCCTCGCGTCCGACGAGGCCCTCGCCGCCCTGCGCGAGAAGCTGGCGGGCGGCCAGAGCTGATCCCGGTCATCTGACCGGAGGCCGCGCCCTCCACAGCATCGAGAACGGCCCCGCTCCGGCGGGGCCTTTCCGCTGTGCCGGGCCCGTGGCGTCGTGGCCGGGCCGGCGGACGTACCCGGCTCGGGTCCGGCGGAGGCGGGCGTGCCGATAGGGTGGCCCTCGTGGTGGAGATCACGAGGGCGGTGCCCCGGGACGCGGGGGAGATCCTCACCCTGCAGCGGGCCGCGTACGTGACCGAGGCACAGCTTTACGGCGACCCCTTCATCGCGCCGCTCGTCGAGTCGCTCGACCAGGTGCGTACGGCGATCGAGACGGCGGTCGTGCTGAAGGCCACCGACGGCGGGCGGCTGGTCGGCGCGATACGGGGTCAGCTCGCCGGTTCGACCTGCCTGGTGGGCCGTCTCGTGGTCGCGCCCGACCGGCAGGGCCAGGGGATCGGCACCGCGTTGCTCACCGCGATCCACGACGCCGTGCCCGAGGCCACGGCGTTCGACCTGTTCACCGGGCACCTGTCGGAGGGGAACCTGCGGCTGTGCCGCCGCCTCGGCTACCGGGAGACGCAGCGGGAGCGGGTGCAGGAACATCTGACCCTGGTCCACCTGCGCCGGGAGCCCTCCGAGACCGCCGGGTGACGGAAGCCCGATAGGCTGCGGGGCGTGCTGAAGGTTGGGCTCACGGGCGGCATAGGTTCGGGCAAGAGCGAGGTGTCGCGCCGGCTCGCGGCCCGCGGCGCCGTCGTCATCGACGCGGACAAGATCGCCAGAGAGGTCGTGGAGCCGGGCACCCCCGGGCTCGCGGAGATCGTCGAGGCATTCGGCGAGGAGGTGCTGCGTCCCGACGGCACGCTGGACCGGGAGCGGCTCGGCGCGATCGTCTTCGCCGACGCCGAGAAGCTGAAGGTCCTCAACGGAATCGTCCACCCGAAGGTGAGCGAGCGCAGCGAGCGGCTCCAGCGCGAGGCCCCCGAGGACGCGGTCGTCGTCTACGACGTGCCGCTGCTGGCGGAGAACAACCTGGCCCCCCTGTACGACGTGGTGATCGTCGTGGACACGCCGGACGAGGTGCGGCTGGAGCGGCTGCGGCGGTTCCGCGGCATGGCGGAGGCGGACGCCCGTGCCCGGATCGCGGCCCAGGCCTCCCGGGAGGACCGGCTGAAGATCGCCGACATCGTGATCGGCAACGAGGGGACTCTGGAGGAGCTGGACGCCCAGGTCGAGAAGGTCTGGCAAGACCTGAGCGCCCGGGTCTCCCGGAAGGCCTGACCGGCCCGGCCGTACGGGCATGCGGCTTGCGAATCTACAACGTAAAGGCGGCGGGTCCGGTCAGGCGGCGCCCATAGTCACCGCATGGCAACGGAGACGGTGAGATCGCGCCCGGCCGCGCCTTCTGCCCACGACCGGTAGGCGTCGAGGACCAGGCCGTGGAAGTGATGCACGCCGTGCTCGGACAGCCCGGAAGCGGACGGGTCGTACACGATGCGGCCCTGGTCGAAGGCCGGGGTGTTCATGCCCCGCTGGACGCTCTCCACGATGGCGATGTCCTGCCGCTGCAGCACCTCGTCGATGTAGCGCACCGCGTCTGCCTCGGCGTCCGTGAGCTCGGCCGTCTCGAAGTAGAAGTCCCAGGTCTCCAGGGTCCGGCCGGGGCCGGCCGGAATGACCTGCAAGACCATGAAGTTGCCGCGGCCGGGGTAGCGCAGCAGGCAGGTGTTGGGCCACAGCCACCACACCGCGTGCTGCGTGACCGACGCGCCCGCGACGTCGTACGCCGCGTTTTCGTGCTTGCCGGCCTCGGCGAAGTGGCTCGACCAGATGCCGTGGGTCTTCACCTCGTAGGTGTCCATGTCGACGAGGTCGACGAACTCCTTGTGCGCGATGTGGCAGTGGTAGCACTCCAGGAAGTTGTCGATGACGTTCTTCCAGTTGGAGGCGATGTCGTAGGTCAGCCGCTTCGCGAACGTCAGGTCGGCCACGTCGGGGGCCCACTTGGCGATCTCGGCCGCCAGATCCCCCGCCTGCTCGGCCAGGGGGGTCGCGCCCGGATCCAGGTTCACGTAGACGAAGCCGCCGAACTCCTCGACCCGCACCTGGTCGAGACAGATTTCGCTCTTGTCGAAGGCCGGCATCCTGTCGGCGCGCCGTGCCGCCTTGAGCCGCCCGTCCAGGCCGTAGGTCCACGCGTGGTACGGGCAGACGATGCTGCGTGTGGTGCCCGAGCCGCTGAGCAGCTCGTGGGCGCGATGCTTGCAGACGTTGTAGAACGCCCGCAGCGCTCCGTCACGATCGCGTACGACCGCGATCGGCATGCCGGCCACGGTGGCCGACACGTAGCTGCCGGGGGACGCGAGCTTCTCCACGTGGCAGATCCACTGCCAGGTGCGGGCGAAGATCGCCCGGAGATCGACCTCGAGCCACCGCGGGTCGGTGTACGCCTCCGCCCGCAGGGACATCGATCGTGCGGGGTCCTCGTGGTAACCGGCGCCGACGCGACGTACGTCGGCCATCGTGACAGGTGTCATGGCGGGAGCATAGGAGTGACTGAACGATCGTTCAATAGGTGGCCTGAACGTTCGTTCAGTTTCACCGCCGCCGGGTCAGCCGGCCAGGGCGATCTCCTCGCAGCGGGCGATGTTCCTGCTGATCGAGGCGTGGTCGAGCCCCAGCAGGGCGGTGAGCCATAGGCCGTTCTGGATGACGTCGATGTCGGCGGCCCGCCTGCTGCACTCGTCGGGCGGCAGGTCGGGCCGGGCCGCCCGGATCAGGGCGGCGAGCCCGGCGCGGTAGCGCTTTTGGGCCTCGGTGTTGATGCGCTCGAAGTCCTCGTGCGCCTGGGCGAGCGCCCAGAGCTGGAGCCGCAGGGACAGGTACTCCGTCGTCAGGAACTCCGGGTCGGCCACCCGTTTCAGCGCGACGCGCAGCCGTTCTTCCGGTTCCAGGGCGGGGTCCGGCTCGACCAGTGCGATGTCCTGCTCCTCGATGCGGTGCAGGGCCGCCCGGATCAGGCTCGCCTTGTCCTCGTAGTGGTAGTTCACCAACCCCAGCGAGACCCCGGCCTCGCGTGCGACGGCACGCATGCTGACCCCGGATATGCCGTGCAGGGACAGGAGCCGGAGTGCCGCATCGAGGATCCGCGCCTGCCGGTCGACCTTCTCGTCGGCGTCCGTTGCGCGTGCGGGCCTGGCACTCACCTCCACAACCTTAGCGGCGGCGGGACGGCCGTGCGGGCGGCCGTCATCCGCGTCCGCCGTACGAGGAGGGCGGGCGGGTGTGCGCGTGATCGCGGGCGTGAGGTAGCCCGGGACGCACCCGGTGGCGACGCTCGGCACGGCATCACCTGTCGGCCGTGGGCGCCGGCGGGGGCGAGCCCGCCCGGCCGCCGGACCGGGCGTGGTCGCGCCGGGCAAGTCGCGCCGGTGCCGAGGCTCTCCCGGGGTGTTGACACCTCAAGGCTAATGATATTAGCCTCTGAGCTATGCACTTGAGCCTGGAGGGTGGCATGACCGAGTTCCTGACGACCGGTGGCGGCGAGATCGCGTACGACGTGACGGGGGAGGGCCCGCTGGTGGTGATGGCGCCCGGCATGGGGGACAGCCGGCGCGCCTACCGTTTCCTCGTCCCGGCGCTGACCGGCGCCGGGTATCGCGTGGCGACCATGGATTTGCGCGGGCACGGCGAGTCGAGCCTGGGCTGGGACTCCTACACCCGCACCGACGTCGCGGACGACATCGTCGCCCTGATCGAGCACCTGGGCGGGCCCGCCGTCGTCGTCGGGCACTCGTTCGCCGGGGGAGCGGCCACCATCGCGGCGGCCCGGCGGCCCGAGCTGGTCTCCGCTCTGGTGGAGATCGGCCCCTTCACCCGGCCGCAGAAGCCCGACCTGGGCGGCCTGCTGAGCAACGGCCGCTACCGCAAGGGCATGACGAAGCTCATGGGCGTGGCGCTCTTGCGCAGCATCGGGTTGTGGAAGAGCTACCTCGACCACGCCTACCCCGGCGTCAAGCCCGCCGACTGGGCGGACTACCTGGCCGGCCTGGACGCCGACCTGCGCAGGCCGGGCCGGATGGCGGTGGTGAGCGCGATGGGTGCGTCCGCGCCCACGGACGCCGGCGAGCACCTCGACCGCATCCGCTGCGCCGCCCTGGTCGTCATGGGCACCGACGACCCCGACTGGGCCGACCCCCGGGCCGAGGCGGACGGCATCGTGGCCGGGATGCCGCAGGGGCTCGGCGAGGTGGTGATGATCGACGGCGCCGGGCACTACCCGCACGCCCAGCACCCCGACGAGGTCGCCGCCGCGATGCTCGCGTTCCTCAAGGAGCGGGTGCGTGACTAGGGCCGCGCTGTCCCCGGACGCCGTCGTCGACATCGCACTGCGCATCGTGGACGAGAAAGGCCCCGACGCGCTGACCCTCTCCGCGGTCGCCGCCCGGGCGGGCGTCGCCACCCCTTCCCTCTACAAACACGTACGCAACCTCGCCGAGCTGCGCGTGCTCGTGTCCGGGCGGGTGATGGCCGAGCTGACGGAGGTCGCGAGCGAGGCGGTGCTCGGCAGGTCCGGCGACGAGGCGCTGCGCGCCCTGATGGACGGCTGGCGCTCCTACGCCGCCCGGCATCCGCACCGCTACTCGGCGCTGATCCAGGCGCCCCGGCCCGAGACCGCCGAGGCGGGAAACCGGCTGATCGGCATCATGCTCGCCGCGCTGCGGGCGTACGGGCTGGAGGGGTCGGCCGCGATCCACGCGGTGCGCTGCCTGCGCGCCGCCATGCACGGCTTCGCCGTACTGGAGGCGGCGGGCGCCTTCCAGCTCGCCGAGAACCTCGACGAGAGCTACGCCCTGCTGGCGCACATGGTCGTCTCCGGGCTGCGCACGCCACGCGAGGGCTAGGTTCGAGTCTGACGAATCATGGCCATGCTGCGCGTGGCCGCCTCGCCGCGTTCTCACCCCACCCACGAAGATCGCTCGCAACCTCCGCGGGGTCCGGGCCGTCGCCCGCTGTGGGCCATATCACCGCCGCCACCTGCGGTTCGAAGGGTTTTGAGCACCTATGGCCCCATTAAGGTGTGGCGCGTGGCGACCGAGCTGCGGCGACAGAACGTTCTCAACTGGACAAGATCGGGCGTTCTCCACTGGATCAGACTGGGCGTTCTCGACTGGATCAGGTTCGGGCTGCTCGCGGCGGGCCTGGTGTTCGTGGCCACCGGCCTGCTGCCGGCCGCGGCGGCGAGGGAGAGCATCGAGCGCATCGCCCCCCTGCTGCTGTTTCTCGGCGCGGTGATCGTGCTGGCGGAGCTGACCAAGGAGGCGCAGGTCTTCGACGTCATCGCGACCCGCATCGCGATCGTCGGCCGGGGGAGCTACGCCGCTTTATTCCTTCTCTGTACGGCTTTCGCCTCGCTCGTCACGATGGTTCTGAACCTGGACGCCACGGCCGTCCTGCTGACGCCGGTCATGCTGGCCTTGGCGCCGCGCGCCAAGATCGCGCCGCTGCCGCTCGTGATGACCACGGTCTGGCTGGCCAACACCGCGAGCCTGCTGCTGCCGGTCTCCAACCTCACCAACCTGCTCGCCATGAACCGGATCGCGCTCACCACTCGGGAGTTCGCCGCACGGATGTGGGCGCCCCAGGCCGTGTCGATCACGGTGACGATGGCGTTCCTGTGGGCGTTCTACTGGCGGCGCGGCCGGCGCGGCGAGGACCGCTACACGCCGCCCCCGCCGGTGCCGGTGGCCGACCGGGTGCTGTTCGGCGTGGCCGGGGCGGCCTGCCTGCTGTTCGCCACCGCGATCCTGGCCGGGGTGGAGATCGGCGTCGCGGCCCTCGTCGCGGCGGTCGTGGTGGTCGCCGCCTTCGCCTGGCGCGACCGCGCGAAGCTCGTGTGGAGCCTGATCCCCTGGCGGCTGCTGGTCTTCGTCACCGGGCTGTTCCTCGTGGTCCCGGCGCTCAGCCGTCTCGGCCTGGCGGACGTGATGCGCACGCTCGTCGGGGTGGGCGGCGACGGGGACGGCGCCTTCCGCGCGGCCGCCGCCGGAGCCGCGCTGTCCAACCTGATCAACAACCTCCCTGCGTACGTCGCCGGGGAGCAGGTGATCCCCGCGGCCGACCACACTCAGCTGCTGTCGCTGCTCGCGGGCACCAACCTGGGCCCGGTGATCACGCCCTGGGGCTCGCTCGCGACGCTGCTGTGGTTCGAGTGGTGCCGCCGGGGGGACGTGCGGGTGCCGCCGGCCAAGTTCGCCGCCACCGGCGCGGGCCTGGCGGTGGCCGGTCTCGCCGCGACGGTGACCGTCTTGGTCCTCACCGGCTGAGGCGCCGTGCCCGGGCCGCGGCGCGCCGTACGGCGGGCACCGGCCCGGGGCTATGGGCGGTGCCGAGAACGACGTGGCGAAAAGTTGTGGGTTTCCTCATTCGCCGCATGCGGCGTCTTGGTATGGGATCGATCCGTGGCAGATGAACAGAGCACGCCCAAGAGGCGCTTCCCCGCGGCGGACGTCGCCAGGGTCAGCGTCTTCGCCGCGCTGATCGCCGTGCTCGGCATGCCGGGCTCATTGAACGTCTTCGGCGACGCGGTGCCGATCACCTTGCAGACCCTCGGCGTCATGCTCGCCGGAGTCATCTTGGGCACGTGGCGATCCGCGCTCGCCGTCGCGGTCCTGCTCGTGCTGGTCGCGGCGGGGCTGCCCCTGCTGGCCGGCGGACGCGGCGGGCTCGGCGTCTTCACCGGCCCCTCGGCCGGCTTCCTGATCGGCTGGCTCCCCGGCGCGGCCCTGACCGGATGGATCGTCGAACGTGGCGGGCGCACGCCGTCCACGGTGCGGCTGGTGACCGCCTGCCTGGCCGGCGGCGTCGGGGTGGTCTACCTGTTCGGCATCCCCGTGCAGGCCCTGGTGACCGGGCTGTCCCTGGGCAAGACCGCGCTGCTCAGCGCCGCATTCCTGCCCGGCGACCTGATCAAGGCGGTGGTGGCGTCGATCGTGGCGCGGGGCACCCAGCGGGCCTATCCCGACGCGGTCCCCGCGGTGCACCGCGAGCGGATGAGGGCAGGGGGACGGTGACCCGCCCATGCCGGTAGCCGCGCAGGTCATGCGGCACGCCTCCGCCCGCCCCGGGCGGATCGCGCTGTCCGGCCCCGGAGGCGATCTCACCTACGCCGAGCTGGCGGACCGGGCCGGTCGCGCCGCCCGCGGTCTGACCGGCGAGGGCGTCGGGCGCGGCGCGCTCGTCGCGCTCGCCCAGGCCGACCCGGTGGCCCTGCTCGTCTCCGTGCTCGCCGCCGACCTGGCGGGGGTCACGCCGCTGCCGTGCGATCACACCTGGAGCGAGGAACGGCGGGCGCAGGTCATGGCCGCGGTGCCGGTGGCCGCGCGATTCGACGCCCCGCTGCCGGAGGCCGACGGCCCGCCCGTACGGCACCGCCCCGAGCCGGGCGACCTCACCTGGGCCTGCTTCAGCTCCGGCAGCACCGGCAGGCCCCGCGCCGTGGCGCGCACCCGCGCCTCCTGGACCGGCTCGTTCGCGCACCTGGACGCGCTGACCGGGATCGGCCCCGGTGACGTCGTGCTGATCCCCGGCCCGCTGGTCTCCTCCCTGTACGGCTTCGCCGCCGTGCACACGCTCGCGGCGGGCGCGACCGCCGTGGTCCCCGGCCGGTGGTCGCCGGGCGCGCTGGCGGATCAGCTGCGCCGGGCCACCGTGGTCCACGTGGTGCCCCACCGCCTGCCGGCCGTGCTCGAGGCCGCAGAGGCGGCCGGGAGCCCGCTGCGTACGGTCGTCGTCGGCGGGGCCGCCCTGGACCCCGCCACCCGGGCCGCGGCCGCGTCGGCCGGCGTGCGCGTGGTGTCCTACTACGGTGCCACCGAGCTGTCGTTCGTCGCGGCGGACGCCGACGGCGCCGGGCTGCGGCCCTTCCCCGGCGTCGAGATCGACGTCAGGGTGCCGCCGGGGCAGGCCCTCGGCGAGGTGTGGGTGCGCTCGCCGTGGCTGTGCGCGGGTTACCTGGCCGGCGCGACCGGTCCCCTGCGCCGGGACGACGACGGCTGGATGACGGTCGGCGACCTGGCGGAGCCGTACCGGCCCGGCGAGGTCCTGCGGCTGCGCGGGCGGGGCGACGGCGCGATCCAGACCGGCGGCGCCACCGTGGTGCCCGAGGACGTGGAGGAGGTGCTCAGGAAGGTGCCGGGAGTGGCCGACGTGGTCGTGGTCGGCACGCCGCACCCCTACCTGGGTGCCGTGGTCACCGCGGTCGTGGAGGGCGACGGCGTGACGCGGACGGCGCTGGAGGCGGTGGCGCGCGCGGAGCTCGACCCCGCGCAGCGGCCCCGGCGCTGGTACGCGGCGAGGTCCCTGCCCCGCACCCCCACCGGCAAGCCGGCCCGCGGCCTCGTCGCCACCCGTCTCGCCGGGGGCGGCGACCCCGAGTTCCGGCGGCTGGCCTGAGATGGACCGGCACGCGGTCGTCGTGGCGGCCCGCCGCACCCCCATCGGCACCGCCGGCCACGCGTTCCGTACCCTGACGGCCGAGCGGCTCGCCGCGCCCGTCATCGAGGCGGTCGCCGGCGATGTCGCGCATATCGGCGTCCCGGTGGACGACGTGGTGCTGGGCAACTGCACGGGCCCCGGCGGCAACCTCGCCCGCGTCTGCGCGCTGGCCGCCGGGATGGGCCACGAGGTGCCCGGCGTCACCGTCGACCGGCAGTGCGGCAGCGGGCTCGCCGCGATCCTGCTGGCCGCCCAGGCGGTCCGCTGCGGCGACGCGGACCTCGTCGTCGCCGGGGGCGTCGAAAGCGCCTCGACGGCGCCGCTGCGGGCCCGCCGCGTTCCCGGCGCCGAGCCGGAGGCGGCCGTGCCGTACGAGCGGGCACCGTTCGCCCCCGAGGGACACCCCGACCCGGACATGGGCCCGGCCGCCGAGGCCCTGGCCGCCGCGTGCGGCGTCACCAGGGAGCGCCAGGACGCCTACGCCTGCCGGAGCCACGCGCGGGCGCTGGCCGCCCGGGAGGCCGGAAGGTTCGCCCGCGAGATCGTCCCGATCGGCGGCCGCACCGACGACCAGCGCCCGCGGGTGCTGCGGCGCGAGTCCCTGGCCCGGCTGCCCGCCGCGTTCGTGCCGGGGGGTACGGTGACGGCCGGAAACTCCTCCCCGGTGAGCGACGGCGCCGCGGCGGTCGCGGTCGTGCCGGAACGGCTGCGCGCGGCGGCCGGTCTGCCCGGTCTGCGCCTGCTGGCGGGCGCCGTCGCCGGCTGCGATCCCGCGCTTCCCGGGTGGGGGCCGGTGCCCGCCGTACGGCGCGTGCTGGGGCGGGCCGGAGTGGACATGGAGAGTGTGGCGGCGGTGGAGATCGTGGAGGCGTTCGCGGCGCAGGTGCTCGCGGTCACCGACGCGCTCGGCCTCGATCCCCTCGGCGCGGACTCCGGCCGGGTGTGCGCCGACGGCGGCGCGCTCGCCCTCGGCCATCCCTGGGGCGCGAGCGGCGCGGTGGTGGTGACCCGGCTGTTCCACCGGCTCCTGGGGACGCCGCCGGGGACGCTCGGCCTGGCGGCGGTCGCGGTCGGCGGCGGTCTCGGGATCGCCGCCCTGTTCGAGGTGGTGTGAGTGATCCGGCTGGAGGACGTCCACGTACGGTTGGGGCAGCGGGAGGTGCTGCGCGGCGTCACGGCCTCGCTGACCGAGCGCCGCGTGGGCGTGATCGGAGCCAACGGCTCGGGCAAGAGCACGTTCGCCCGCCTGCTCAACGGGCTGGTCCTGCCGACTTCCGGCACCGTCACGGTGTCCGGGCTCGACACCCGCCGCCACGCGTCCCGCATCAGGCGGAGCGTGGGGTTCGTGTTCACCGACCCGGACGCGCAGATCGTGATGCCCACCGTGGCGGAGGACGTCGCCTTCTCCCTGCGCCGCAAGGGGCTCGCCCGCCGGGAGGTCGAACGCCGCGTACGCGAGGTCCTGGAGAGGTACGGCCTGGCGGAGCACGCCGACCACCCGGCCCACCACCTGTCCGGCGGCCAGAAGCAGCTGCTCGCCCTGTGCTCGGTCCTGGTGCTCGAACCGGACATTTTGGTCATGGACGAGCCGACGACGCTGCTCGACCTGCGTCACTCCCGGCAGGTCGCGGCGCTGCTGCGGGAGCTGCCGCAGCAGGTGGTGGTGGTCACCCACGACCTCGCGCTGCTGGAGGACTTCGACCGCGTGCTGGTGATCGACGAGGGGCGGATCGTCGCCGACGCCGACCCGGCCACCGCCATCGGCCACTACCGGAAGGCGATGGAATGACCGGGCTCACCGGCGCCTACGTGCCGGGCGCATCGCTTCTGCACCGGCTCCCCGCCGGCGCCAAGCTCGCCGGGCTCGCCGCGTGCTGCACGGCGCTGCTGCTGGTGCGCTCGCCGGCGGCGCTCGCGGTCGCCACGGCCGCCGTGGTGATCCTGTACGCCCTCTCCGGGGTCGGCTTCGCGGCGGCCTGGGCGCAGGTGCGGCCCGTACGCTGGTTCGCCGTGGTCCTGTTCGGCGTGCAACTGGTGTTCGCGGACCTGCCCGCGGCGGCCTCCGCCACGTTGCGGGTCGTGCTCGCCGTCGCGCTGGCCGGGCTGGTCACGCTCACGACGCGTACCAGCGCGGTCATGGCGTGCCTGGAGCGCTGCCTCGCGCCCGCCAGGTTCGCCGGCCTGGACCCGTTCCGCCTGTCGCTGCTGCTGTCCCTCACGCTGCGCAGCGTCCCGGTGATCGCCGACCTGGTCACGCGGGTGCGGGAGGCCCAGCGCGCCAGGGGGGTCGAGCGGAGCCCGCGCGCCTTCGCCGTCCCGCTGGTGGTGGGCGCCCTGCGGCACGCCGACGCGCTGGGCGAGGCGCTCGCCGCCCGCGGCCTCGACGACTGAGCCCACACGGTTGGCGTGCGGGTGTCCCCGGCGTACGCACGTGCGGCCGTCCCCGGGGAAGAGGGGCGGGAAGGGCGGACCGGGCCGGAATTGTCGGTGACGGCGCGTAGGTTATGCATGTGAACCGGAGTGGGCGCCGCGTGCCCGGGTACGGCGGCTCCCATCGGTGGACGGGGCGAGTGAGGAGCTGAGCGGCCGATGACATCCATCCTGGACCTGAAGCGGAAGGTCGCGCCCTTCAAGGTCGTCACCGATATGACGCCCTCCGGCGACCAGCCGGCGGCGATCGCGGAGCTGGAGCGCCGGATCAAGGCGGGGGAGAAGGACACCGTTCTGCTCGGCGCGACCGGCACCGGCAAGACCGCCACGATCGCGTGGCTCATCGAGCGGGTGCAGCGTCCGACGCTGGTAATGCAGCCGAACAAGACGCTCGCCGCCCAGTTCGCCAACGAGCTGCGCGAGATGTTGCCGAACAACGCGGTCGAATACTTCGTGTCGTACTACGACTACTACCAGCCCGAGGCGTACGTCCCGCAGAGCGACACCTACATCGAGAAGGACTCCTCGATCAACGAGGAGGTCGAGCGGCTGCGCCACTCGGCGACCTGGTCGCTGGTGTCGCGCCGCGACGTGGTGGTGGTCGCCTCCGTCTCCTGCATCTACGGCCTGGGCACGCCGCAGGAGTACGTGGACCGGATGGTCGGGCTCAAGGTCGGCCAGCAGATCGAGCGCGACGAGCTGCTGCGGCGGCTGGTCGACATGCAGTACACCCGCAACGACCTGTCGTTCACCCGGGGCACGTTCCGGGTGCGCGGCGACACGGTCGAGGTCATCCCGGTCTACCAGGAGCTCGCCGTCCGCATCGAGATGTTCGGCGACGAGATCGAGAAGCTGGCGACGCTGCACCCGCTGACCGGCGAGGTCGTCGGCGAGGACGACGAGGTGCACATCTTCCCCGCCTCCCACTATGTGGCCGGGCCCGAGCGGATGGAGCGGGCCATCGCCGGCATCGAGGCGGAGCTGGCCGAGCGGCTCGCCGAGCTGGAGCGGCAGGGCAAGCTGCTGGAGGCCCAGCGGCTGCGCATGCGCACCACCTACGACATCGAGATGATGCGCCAGGTCGGCACCTGCGCCGGGATCGAGAACTACTCGCGGCACATCGACGGCCGCGCGCCGGGAAGCCCGCCGCACACGCTGCTCGACTTCTTCCCCGACGACTTCCTGCTCGTGCTGGACGAGTCGCATCAGACCGTCCCCCAGATCGGCGCCATGTACGAGGGCGACGCCTCCCGCAAGCGGACGCTGGTCGAGCACGGGTTCCGCCTGCCGTCCGCGATGGACAACCGCCCGCTCAAGTGGGAGGAGTTCCTGGAGCGCATCGGCCAGACCGTCTACCTGTCCGCCACTCCGGGGCCGTACGAGCTGGGCCGCACCAAGGGCGAGGTGGTGGAGCAGGTCATCCGCCCCACCGGGCTGGTGGACCCCGAGGTGATCATCAAGCCGACCAAGGGCCAGATCGACGACCTCATGGAGGAGATCCGGGTCCGGGCCGAAAGGGACGAGCGGGTCCTGGTCACCACCTTGACCAAGAAGATGGCCGAGGACCTCACCGACTACCTGCTCGACAACGGCATCCGGGTCCGCTACCTGCACAGCGAGGTCGACACGCTGCGCCGCATCGAGCTGCTGCGCGAGCTGCGCATGGGCGAGTTCGACGTGCTCGTCGGCATCAACCTGCTGCGCGAGGGCCTCGACCTGCCCGAGGTGTCGCTGGTGTCGATCCTCGACGCCGACAAGGAGGGCTTCCTCCGTTCGGAGACCTCGCTCATCCAGACGATCGGCCGCGCGGCCCGCAACGTGTCCGGCCAGGTCCACATGTACGCCGACAAGATCACCCCCAGCATGGAGCGGGCGATCGAGGAGACCAACCGGCGCCGGGCCAAGCAGATCGCTTACAACGAGGCCCACGGCATCAACCCGCAGCCGCTGCGCAAGAAGATCGCCGACATCCTCGACAGCCTCGTCCGCGAGGACGCCGACACCGAGCAGCTTCTCGGCGGCGCGGGACGCCAGCAGTCGCGCGGCAAGGCGCCGGTGCCGGGACTCGCGTCCCGGGGTGCGGGCCGGCATGCGAAGGAGATCGCGGGGGAGATGCCGCGCGCCCAGCTCGAGTCGCTGATCGAGTCGCTGACCGAGCAGATGCACAACGCCGCCGCCGATCTGCAGTTCGAGGTGGCGGCCCGGCTGCGCGACGAGATCAAGGAGCTCAAGCGGGAGCTCCGCGACATGCGCGAGGCCGGGGTGAAGTGACGGCGCGCTGATCGCAAGATGACCGGCCGACCCGCCGGCGGAGCACGGCTCTCCCGGCGGGTCTCCCGGCCTTGCCGCCGGATGTCAACTTTTCCGCCGGTTGCCCAGCTTCCCCGATGCCCCTGTCCGTGTGGCTTCCGGTCGCGGGCGTGCCGGAAAGCGAACAGCATGATGCGTCGCGACCGGCGGTGGAAACCTCGCAAACAGCACGTTCATGAATCGTCGTGATCTCGCACGACTCACAGTGATGCGACGGATATTGCCGTCACCGCCGCTTCTGAACTGTTTATTTTGGCGGACCCTATATCCGGTGCCGCGCGAGGTGCGATTCGAATGCGCCGCGGCCCGGCGTGGCGGTGGCGGACTCTTCGAGTTGTCCCCGGTCATACGGCTCGCCGCAGTTGTCGCGACCCGGTGGATTTGCCCGGCCGGTAGGCGGAGTCGCAGGCCAGTGGGTGATTATGTGGTCGCTGCGCAGAGCCGCTTGGGCGATCTGTGCGAATTGCCGGTGATTGCGGCTTATCTGCTTGGCGGAATATGCGCGGATGTGATTGAGGCGGCCACGGGCAGGGAAGGCATTCTCCCGCACGCACATTCACAGCCGTGCGTTATGGGGGCGGTTGATGTGACGCCGTTCCCGCCGGGCTGATCCAACCTGTGATTTGCGGGGAAATCATGCGTTTGATAAGCACCGTGTCCACTTCCGTCGGCCGTCTCGCGCTCGCCGCCGTATCGGTTGCCGCCGCCTCGGCGGCCGTGCTGGTCTCCGCGGGCGGCGAGGCACCGGCGCAGTCGATCGCCGCGGTTTCGGCGAGTCCGTCGCCCGCGCAGGCGCAGCCGTCTCCCAGCCCGTCGCCGACGTCCGGGGGGACCGACTTCAGTGCCTGCCTGGACGGCGACTGTGAGGTTCAGGCACGGCAGGATGATCGGATCTCCATCGACCCGGGCCTGGGTGTGAGTGAGATCGCCATCGCGGGCGTCGGGGCCGACGCGGTCCGGCTCGCCTTCACGGGCACCACGACGGACGTCGACGGCTGGAACACCACGATCAGGCGGAGGTGCTACAACGTCCGCTGCCAGGTCAGGGGAGAGACGACGCTCAGCACGGGCATGCCGGGCCGCATCGGCGACGTCGCCATACGGGTCGCGCGAGTCCAGGGCGGCACCGTCGTGCTGGTGCTGCAGCCCGCCGCACAGGCAAACACCTGACCGGCCTTCCGGCACGCGGCCGGAGCCCGGAGAACGGGCCCGCATGGACGGCGCGTGCCGGCGGTACCACGCGGGGACACGGCGCCGGGGCCGTCCGTTGAGGGAAGGTGGGGTATCCCGCCGGCCTGAGGAGGCTGCTCATGTTCGCGGCGCTCACCGGGCTCGGACTGTCGATCGGCCCGGCCGGTGGTGAACGCCACGACGGCGGGCGTGGGGGCGCCGGTCGTCAGCACGGTCGAGGATGTGGGCTCGCTCGGCATGAGCCTGATCGCGGTCTTCCTGCCGGTTCTGGTGGTGGCGGCGGTGGCCGTGATGGCGTTCGCGGCCTGGCGGATCATCCGCGGGGTACGGCGTCACCGGATGGCCCGCCGTGCCCGCGCCGCCACGCCGCCCGCCTGACCCGAGAGCCGCGGCCGGCTGCGCCGGGCAGGGGGAGTCAGCTCATGAACTGACTCAGGTCCAGGTCGATGTCCACATCGAAGCCGATGTAGGTCGTGAGGCGCTTGCGGTGGATCCCGGTCGGCACGTACGCCTTCACGCTCGGCTCCAGCTCGAACGTGTACGCGACCGCCTGATCGTCCTCGGGCTCTATCCGCCAGAGGTACTTAATACCGGCATTGGAATATTTGATCGGCTTCGTCACTCTGTCCCTGTCCGCCGATTCGGGGGACACCACCTCTACGACGAGATGGACGTTCTCCGGCTTGAAGGACGTCATCTTGAGGTCGGTCAACGCGCTGCGCTGCACGATCATGAGGTCGGGTTCCGGCCGCTGCCGCAGACCCAGGGTGACACTCATCTCGCGTACAACGCACAGGTGCTGGGGAGGTGAGAGCTCTCTTTCCAAGAGCCTCAGCACGAACATGTGGAACGCGGTCTGGGGGGACATCATGATGAGGGACCCGTCGATCAGCTCGATGCGCGGGGGCGCGTCGGGGGGAAGGCGGTCGAGCATGTCGGCGGTC
>JADGHC010000630.1 GCA_019689655.1 Microbispora sp. | reverse complement strand
TTCTGAGCGGCCGCGGGGCGCCGGGCCGGACGACGCGGGACCGGGCGCCCGGCCCGGCGGATCGGCGCCCCGGGCGCCGTCCGGGGTGTGTGCGCGGCCGAGAGGTCAGCGGTCGGTGGTACGGCGGCGCCGGGCGCGGCGCGGGTAGGCCTTGGCCGTCTCGGCCAGCCGCACCGCGTGCTCGGCCTGCTTGCGCCAGTGCCCGTACGCGTCGCCGCGCTGCGCGAGCCGGTCCAGCTCCCGCATGGTGGTCAGCGGGATGAACGCGGGCTCGCGGTCCCGCCACGGCGTGCCCGGCAGCGGCATGAACGTGTGGGTGTGGATGCGCGCCCCGAGATCGGCGAGCTCGGTCGCGAGCCGCAGGGACGCCTCCTGGTCCTCCGGCGACTCACCGGGCAGCCCGAAGATGAAGTCGACGTTGGGGCGGAAGCCGTACTCCACCGCGATCCGCACGGCGTCGCGGACCGGTTGGCTGCCGTGGCCGCGGCCGGCCTCCGCCAGCACGCGATCGGAGCCCGACTGCGCCCCGATGATGATGTTGTCGTTCGCCACGTACCGCTTGAGCAGCCGCATCGCCTCCGGCGTCACGTGCTCGGGACGGATCTCGGAGGGGAAGCTGCCGAAGAACACCCGTCCGTTCGCCGGCAGCTCCTCTTTCACGCCCGCCAGCAGTTCCTCCACGGCGTCCAGCGCCGGCTCCGGCCCCTGCGTGCCGTACGAGAGGGAGGTGGGGGTGATGAAGCGCACGTCGCGCAGGCCGTGGGCGGCCATCTTGCGGACGTGCTCGCGCACGCTGCTCACGCTGCGGTGCCGGAACTTGCCGCCGAACATGAAGGGCGTCTGGCAGAAGCGGCACGTGTAGGCGCAGCCCCGCGTGATCTCGATCGGCCCGAAGTGGCGGCGCCGGTCGGGGAAGGACGGGAAGGCGTCCAGCGGCAGCTGCGGGGCCGGCGGCGTGCGCAGCGCCACGCCGTCGTCGTCGCGCACCGCGAGCCCGGGCACGGTGGTGAGCGGCCGGTCCGCGCGGAGCGCCTCGACCAGGGCGACGATCGTCGGCTCGCCCTCGCCGATCGCGGCGAGGTCCCAGCCGGCGTCGATGACGTGCTGCGGCTCGGCGGTCGCGTGCACCCCGCCCGCGATGTGCAGGACGCGAGGGTCGTCCGCGAGGGACCGTACGGTGGCCAGCTCGGCGGCCATCGCCTCGGCGTCCGGCGAGTAGAACGACCACAGGACCAGGACCCGGTCGGCCGGACTGGCGGCGATGTGCGCCGCGGTCTCCTCGGGAGTGGTCCCGAGCCGCAGGTCGCATTCCACCTTCGCGGTCTCCAGCGCGCCGAGCAGCGCGTTCACGCCGTACGTAACGGCCTTGCGATAACGGACCACCACGGACACATCGAGGCTCACCCTGGCAGGGTAGTGCCATCGCCCGCCTTTCCCGCACCGGCGAACGACGGCGCGGGCACGTGCGCCGGCCGGACGTCCGCGAGCACGGCGGACGACCGACGGACAGCCACCTTGGCTGTGAGCGCTCGCATTGCGTCTTCCGATCGCTCTCCTCTCCGTCGTGGTTGCCGGAGGTGGTGTGAGGCGGAGCTAATACGACGCGGAGAAACGTTGTCAAGGGCCCGGGTTCCGGTCACGTCCCGCCGGGCGCCGCCGGAGGTCGCCGCGACGGCCCACGAGAGCCCGAAAGCCACATGAAACTTTCATTACCGCAGCTCTCGACAGGGTATACCGAAAGTTTCGACAGGAGGATGCCCAACTGCTCATCAGCTTTTTCGCGACTACATGAAGCATGTAACCCGAAAGTTTCTGTTGGGCCTTGACAGGTTTCGGAGATGTTTCCACACTGATCCAGCGAGGCGATCCCCCGCCCCAAAGTGGTGGTGTGCACGGCGGGGGGTCGTCGATCACGACGCCTGGTGGTGTGCGTCCTCGCGTGGCGAGGCGCGGCGTCGATCTCACGGGAACTTTCGCGTTCCCCCAGGTGATCCAGTTATGGAGGCTCAGACATGGGCGCAAACGTCATGCCCCCGTCCGGAACCCGGTTGCGCCGGGCTCTGGCCGCCGGCGCTCTCGGCGTTCTCACCGCGGCCGCCGCGGTGACGACGGCGATGACGGCCCCCGCCGACGCCGCGGCGAGCACGCTCGGCGCGGCCGCCGCGCAGAGCGGCCGCTACTTCGGCACCGCCATCGCCGCAGGCAGGCTCGGTGACTCGCAGTACGCCACGATCGCGGACCGTGAATTCAACATGATCACGGCCGAGAACGAGATGAAGATCGACGCCACCGAGCCCAACCAGGGCCAGTTCAACTTCTCCCAGGCGGACCAGATCTACAACTGGGCGGTGCAGCACGGCAAGCAGGTGCGCGGGCACACGCTGGCCTGGCACTCCCAGCAGCCGTACTGGATGCAGAACCTGTCGGGCAGCGCCCTGCGCCAGGCGATGATCAACCACATCAACGGCGTGATGGCCCACTACAAGGGCAAGATCCCCTACTGGGACGTCGTCAACGAGGCCTTCGACGACGGCACCGGCGGCCGGCGTGACTCCAACCTGCAGCGCACCGGCAACGACTGGATCGAGGTCGCCTTCCGGACCGCCCGCGCGGCCGACCCGTCCGCCAAGCTCTGCTACAACGACTACAACATCGAGAACTGGACCTGGGCCAAGACGCAGGGCGTCTACAACATGGTCAAGGACTTCAAGCAGCGTGGCGTGCCGATCGACTGCGTCGGCTTCCAGTCGCACTTCAACAGCGGCGACCCCTACAACAGCAACTTCCGCACCACGCTGCAGAACTTCGCCGCCCTCGGCGTCGAGGTGGCCATCACCGAGCTCGACATCCAGGGCGCCTCGCCCAGCACGTACGCCGCCGTGGTGAACGACTGCCTGGCGGTCCCGAAGTGCGTCGGCATCACCGTGTGGGGCGTGCGCGACCAGGACTCCTGGCGCTCCGGCGACACCCCGCTGCTGTTCAGCGGTGGTAACAAGAAGCCCGCCTACGACGCGGTCCTGAACGCCCTCAACTCCGCCAGCCCGGGCACCTCGCCCAGCCCCGGCACCTCGCCTACCCCGGGCACCTCTCCCACTCCGGGCACCTCTCCCACCCCCGGCGGCGGTAGCGGGACGATCAGGGGCGTCGCGTCCGGCCGGTGCGTCGACGTGCCCAACGCCAGCACCTCGGACGGCACCCAGCTGCAGCTGTGGGACTGCCACGGCGGCAGCAACCAGCAGTGGACCTACACCTCCTCGCAGGAGCTGCGGGTCTACGGCAACAAGTGCCTGGACGCCGGCGGCACCGGCAACGGCGCCGTGATCCAGATCTACTCCTGCTGGGGCGGCGACAACCAGAAGTGGCGCCTCAACTCCGACGGCACCATCCAGGGCGTCCAGTCCGGGCTGTGCCTGGACGCCG
>JADGHC010000629.1 GCA_019689655.1 Microbispora sp. | reverse complement strand
TGGGACGACGGCGTGCGGAGCCGAGCCGGCACGTCCGCCGTGACGCTCCGGCACGCCGTCCATCGGTCAGCGTTCGCCGTCGGGCGCGGTCGCGGGGGATTCGCTGAGCCGGGCCGACTCGTCCTGGATCTCAGCACCTTTGTCGCGCAGCACAGCCACGTGCTGACGCCCGTGGTGGGCGCAGAACAGCAACTCCCCGCCCATGGGCAGGATCGCGCGGATGTAGGCCTGAGCGCCGCACCGGTCGCACCGGTCCAGGGCCGTCAGCGGCTTGGTGGGGGCGAGAGCTCCAGTCACGTATCGCCTTTCGGGTCGCCCCACGATCTGTGGGGACGTTGGCGTCAGTCACTTGGGACAACATCTAACCCGATGCGGGCCTTCCCAATCATGCTCCGACTACGCCCACAGCGGAATGATCCGTGAAGTGACCGGGATCACAGCGAAAGTGCCGGTCGTCGTGCTGCGCCTGGCAAGCTGTACGCGTACAAACTTGAGTGGCGTTAAGCTGCGTACGCGTGTTCGATTGATAAGTGGGAGCTGGGTGTGACTGCGGTTCGCGCGGAGACGGGGTACACCGCCCGTCATCTCTCTGTGCTCGAAGGCCTCGAGGCCGTCCGCAAGCGCCCCGGAATGTACATCGGCTCCACGGACACGCGCGGCCTCATGCACTGCCTGTGGGAGATCGTGGACAACGCGGTCGACGAGGCGCTGGCCGGCTATTGCACCCGCATCGAGGTCGAGCTGTACAAGGACGGCTCGATCGAGGTCCGCGACAACGGGCGCGGCATCCCGGTCGACATCGAGCCGAAGACGGGCCTGGCCGGCGTCGAGCTCGTCTACACCAAGCTCCACGCGGGCGGCAAGTTCGGCGGCGGCTCGTACGGCGCCTCGGGCGGCCTGCACGGTGTGGGCGCCTCGGTGGTCAACGCGCTGTCCGCCCGGGTGGACGTGGAGGTCGACCGCGACGGCAGGGTCCACCAGATCAGCTTCCGCCGGGGTGTGCCCGGCGTGTTCGACGGCGACGGCCCGACCGCCAAGTTCCGCAAGAAGTCCGGGCTGCGCGACGGCGGACCGGCCCCGCTCGACGCCACCGGGACCCGGGTGCGCTTCTGGGCCGACCGGCAGATCTTCCTGCCCGATGCGGAGGTCTCGCTCGACGAGATCCACGTACGGCTGCGCCAGACGGCCTTCCTGGTGCCGGGGCTCACGCTCGTGGTGCGCGACGCCCGCGGCGAGGAGCCGGCCGAGGAGACCTTCCGCTTCGACGGCGGCATCAGCGAGTTCACCGAGTTCCTGTCCCGTGACGAACCCGTGTGCGACGTGCTGCGGCTGCGGGGCGAGGGCCACTTCCACGAGACGGTCCCCGTGCTCGACGAGCAGGGGCACATGACGCCGACCGAGATCGAGCGGGAGCTCAGCGTCGACGTCGCGATCCGCTGGGGGAAGGGCTACGACACGACCGTGCGCTCCTTCGTGAACGTGATCGCCACGCCGAAGGGCGGCACCCACGTCGCGGGGTTCGAGCGTGCCCTCGTCCGCACGATCAACGAGCAGCTCAGGGAGACCCGGCTGCTGAAGAACGGCGACGAGCCGGTGACCAAGGAGGACATCCTCGAAGGGCTGACCGCCGTGGTCGCCGTACGGGTGCCCGAGCCCCAGTTCGAGGGTCAGACCAAGGAGGTGCTCGGCACCTCGGCGGCCAGCCGCATCGTCGCCCACGTGGTCAGCCGGGAGCTCAAGGCGCTGTTCGCCAACCCCAAGCGGGGGCAGAAGCAGCAGTTGCGCGCCGTGCTGGAGAAGATCGTCGCCGCGGCCAAGGCCCGCATCGCCGCCCGCGAGCACCGCGACAACCAGCGGCGCAAGACCGCGCTGGAGAACTCGGCGCTGCCCGCCAAGCTGGTCGACTGCCGCAGCGACGACGTGGACCGCAGCGAGCTGTTCATCGTCGAGGGCGACTCCGCCCTGGGCACGGCCAAGCTCGCCCGCGACTCGGAGTTCCAGGCGCTGCTGCCGATCCGGGGCAAGATCCTGAACGTGCAGAAGGCGTCGGTCTCCGACATGCTCAAGAATGCCGAGTGCGCCGCGATCATCCAGGTGGTCGGCGCCGGGTCCGGCCGATCGTTCGACATCGAGTCGGCCCGCTACGGCAAGATCATCTTAATGGCGGACGCCGACGTCGACGGCGCGCATATCCGCTGCCTGCTGCTCACGCTGTTCCACCGCTACATGAAGCCGATGGTCGAGGCCGGGCGGGTGTTCGCCGCGGTGCCGCCGCTGCACCGCATCGAGATCACCAACCCGGGGCGTGGCCAGGACAAGTACATCTACACCTACAGCGACGCCGAGCTGCACAGGGTCCTGCGCGACCTGGAGCGGCGCGGCAAGCGCTGGAAGGACCCCGTACAGCGTTACAAGGGTCTCGGCGAGATGGACGCCGACCAGCTCGCCGAGACGACCATGGATCCCCGTCACCGCGTTCTGCGCCGGGTGCGGATCGAGGACGCGGAGGAGGCCGAGCGCATCTTCAACCTCCTCATGGGCAGCGAGGTGGGCCCGCGCCGCGAGTTCATCATCGGCAGCGCCGCCGAGGTCGACCGCGACCACATCGACGCCTGATCCCGCCCGCCGCCGTCCGCCCGGCCCCGCGACCGCTCAGGGCTTGACCTCGCGCAGGCGTCCGGTCTCGACCTCGTAGACGAAGCCCCGTACGGAGTCCTTGTGCGGGATGAACGGGTCGGCCTTGATGCGGTTGATCGACTGGATGACGTCCGCGTCGATGTCGGCGAACGCCTCGGCGGCCCAGTCGGGCTTGATCCCGACCTCCTCCTCGATGCCCCGGCGGAAGTCGTCGTCGGTGAAGGTCAGCATGCCGCAGTCGGTGTGGTGGATGAGGATGATCTCCCGCGTGCCGAGCAGGCGCTGGCTGATGGCGAGGCTGCGCCGCTCGTCCGCGGTCACCACGCCGCCGGCGTTGCGGATGACGTGCGCGTCGCCCTCGGCGAGACCCAGCAGGCCGTACACGTTGAGCCGGGCGTCCATGCAGGCGACGATGGCCACTCCCCGTGCCGGGGGCAGGGGCAGATGGCCTTTGTCGAAGTTCGCGGCGTACCGCTCGGCGTTGGCGAGGAGTTCGTCGGTGACGCTCATGTGATGCCCCTTCGAATCGCAGGAGTCGCTGGGCTCACTGTTGCCAACTATCCCTACCAAGTCAATATGTATTATCGGGCCGCCGGGAGCGGGCCCGCGGGGCGACCGCCGCCGAGGTCGCGTCGGCCCCCGCCGTCCCGGCCGTACACGAGCGTGGTCAGTGCCGCACGCGAGATGACCCGGCACGGCGTCAAGCGCCTGCCCGTCGTGGGCGACGAGGGCCTGCTCGTGGGCATCGTCAGCCGCCACGACCTGCTCAAGGTCCTCGCCCGCCCGGACGT
>JADGHC010000628.1 GCA_019689655.1 Microbispora sp. | reverse complement strand
ACCGGGCCGGGCCGGGGGCGCCTGCGACGGCGTCTGCGCCTTCGCGGGCGGCGGCGGGGAAACCGGAGTGGGTGACGCACCCGGGGCCGACGGCGCCACCGAAAACGACGACGCCCCCGAAAACGACGACGCCCCCGAAAACGACGACGCCCCCGGAAACGACGGCGCGTCCGGACGCCCCGGTGGCGTCCCCGCAGCCGGAGAGGATCCCCGGGCCGCGGGCGAGGTCTCCCCATGCCCGGGCGACGACGGAGCCGACGGCGGCGCAGGGGTCGGTGAAGCCGGAGGCGGTGTGGGAGTCGCCGCAGGCGGCGCGGCGGGGATCGCCGGAGGGGGCGCGGTGTTCACCGGAGCCGGCAGCGGCATGCCGAACGACGAGGGAGGCCGGGGCGCGGCCCGCTCCGCCCGCGCGGGCCGGACGCCGCTCAAGGCGTCCAGGAGCCGCTGCCTGGTCTCGGCCGTGAGGTCGGCGACCGGGGGCCGGGAGAGAATCTGCGGAACGGTGTATCGGATGTTGATGGGCCGCTTGCACACGACGCAGGTCACGATGTGCCGCAGCAGCGCCGTACGGGCGGCGCCGAAGCCGGCCGCCTCGCCGGGCTCGTCCGGGAAGACGGCGGCGGCCAGCGGACCGAGCTCCGGGCAGATCGGACGGCCCCGGGCGAGGCCGTCGAGTCCGCTCACGAGGATTTCCACCACGTCCTGGGTACGGGCGACCAGCCTGCCCGCCTCCTTGAGCGGCAGGGCGAGCACGTACACGAGATCCCGCAGCGGGAGTTCGTGGCGGTAGAGCAGGCGCAGCGTCTCCGCGCCCAGGGGATCCGCCAGGCTCCACGCACGCCGTACGGCCCGGTGGTCGGGCCCGCCGGGGCCGGGCTGGAACCCCGGTCCCGGGCCGGTGGCGCACTCACGGCGCAGCGCGGACAGCAGCCAGGCCCGATCGGAAACGTGCTCGGGCCGCTCGCGGGCGGCGCACGACTCCAGCGCGGCGGTCACCGCCGCGAGCACCGAATCAGGCTCGAGGTGGCAGGAGGCGTAGTCGACGAGGTGTGCGCCGTGCGCGTCCACCCAGGCCATCCCCCACCCGGAGTCGAGCGTCATATCCCCTGCGGGCGGGTTCATGCGCACCGGAACAGGGTCAGGATGGCGACCGCGTCATGTTCGGCCAGTGCATCACTGCGACTTAAGCGCCGGACGCGCCTAACAGGAAATCTTGATGCATACCGATACATAGAATGAGATCTTAGACTGACAGCGATGTGTTGGGAAGGAAAAGAACCATAGAAATCATGGATTGAGGATAAGCCACAAATAACACCGATATGGTCATCCGAAAGGGGCCCAGGACAGGTGCCCGTTATCATCTCCAGACTTGTCTGGAGAACTTCGCGATCATATCCTCAAGGATCACCGAGAAGCCAGACTACCTGGACTTTCATCCAGTTTCCCCACATCTGACCACAACCGTCGGCCACCGGGTTTCCGTGCCCGACTTTCCCCCGCCATCCGATTCGCCGCATCCGGTATGAATACCTTTCATATTCCGGGGAATAACCAGCGTTCCATGCTTTCTCGGCATTACGGCACGCGCACGCCCGGTCTCGGGGTGAAGCAGCCCTCCCGTACGTGAAACGATCTCGCGATTTTCGCCGCGAGCGGCAACCGACGGCGTGCGCGACGGCGAAGAGGTACGCGTGGAGACCGTCGTCGTGCTGTTCAACCGGGACCTGCGCGTTCACGATCATCCGGCGCTGTCCGAGGCGTGCGCCGTGGCCCGGCAGGTCGTCCCGTTGTTCGTGTTCGACCCCGCGATCGCGGCCCGGCATCGCCGGGACTTCCTCCACGCCTGCCTCCACGATCTGCGCTCGTCCCTGCGCGCGCTCGGCGGAGACCTCGTCGTACGGCACGGCGACCCGGTGGCGCACGCCGTACGGGCGGCCCGGGAGGCGGGCGCGTCGGCGATCTGGGCGAGCGAGGACGTCAGTCCGCTGGCGCGGCGGCGGGAGCGGCGTCTGGCGGAGGAGTGCCGGGCGCACCGGCTGGAGTTCCGCCTCTTCCCCGGTGTGACCGTGGTGCCTCCCGGCGCGCTGCGGCCGCACTCGACCCGGCAGCGGAGCGGGAGCCACTACCGGGTCTTCTCGCCGTACTGGCGCGCCTGGTCGGCCACGGCGAGACGGCCGGTCCTCGGCGCGCCCCGCCGCGTGCGCCTGCCGCCCGGCATCGACCCGGGCGTCCTGCCCGAGGCGTCCCCCGAGCCGTACGGGATCGTGCGGGGCGGGGAGAGCGAGGGCCGGCGGCGGCTGGCGCGCTGGGTGAGCGAGGGCCTGCCCCGCTACGCCGGCACACGCGACCGGTTGGCGGGACGCACCTCGATGCTCGGCGCCTACCTCCATTTCGGCTGCGTGTCGCCGTTGGAGGTGGTGGAGCGCGCCGGCGGACGACCGGGCGGCGAGGAGTACGTCAGGCAACTATGCTGGCGCGACTTCCACTACCAGGTCGTCGACGCGTTCCCCGAGATGGGCCGGCGCGACTACCGGCCGAGGGGCGTGCGGTGGCGGCGCGACGAGGAGACGGAGGCCGCCTGGCGGGAGGGCATGACCGGCGTCCCGATCGTGGACGCGGGCATGCGCCAGCTCCGCGCCGAGGGCTGGATGCACAACCGGGTACGCCTGATCACCGGCTCCTACCTGACCAAACACCTCGGGATCGACTGGCGGGCGGGGCTTGAGCACTTCGCCGAGTGGCTGCTCGACGGCGACATGCCGAACAACTGCGGCAACTGGCAGTGGGTCGCCGGGACGGGCAACGACACCCGGCCCCACCGCACGCTGAACCCGCTGCGGCAGGCGAAGAGGTTCGACCCGAAGGGCGAGTACGTACGGCGCTACGTCCCCGAGCTGGCCTGTCTCCCGGACACGCTGATCCACGAGCCGTGGAAGGCACGCGGTGGCGTGGCGGGCTACCCCGCCACACCGCTCGGCGGCGAGCTCAAGATCTGACGGATCGGCGACCACCGTCCGGCACCGGTTTTCGGTCCGTCGTTGCCACCGCCGAGGGCGGGTTTTATGGTGCTGCAGTTCTCATGTGCGGAACACGTTCATATATCGAGAAGCGGGGTGGGTCCGGGAACCTTGCTGCGGCGCACGACCCCCCGGAGAAGGCACAGGAGTTGGAGCAGCGGGTCAGGCCCGGCGGCAGGCGGGCGACGGTGCTTGGGCCCGGGATCGAGGAGGTGGGGCGATGACGGAGTGGCGGGACGCGACCGCCTTCGTCCTTCCCACGGCTCCGCCGAGGGGCGAGCAGTGGCTGCGCGGGCTGTCACACAGCATCGGCTTCCGGTCGGACGGCTACGTGTTCGAAGAACGCGAAGCGATCCTGCACGGCGAGTGGGGCGAGCTGGGCTGCCGCACCCAGCTGGTCGACGATCCGGCGGGCACGCTGCT
>JADGHC010000627.1 GCA_019689655.1 Microbispora sp. | reverse complement strand
CCGGCCACTTCCCCGGCCCCGGCAAGCTTCGGCCAAACCCCCTGTGGCCTCGATAGTTCCCATCGGATACTCGTATCCCTTGCAGGTAACCACACTCCGGCGGGTACCGTCCCACCGTCATCGAACCGCCGTGCGATCCGCATCGGCCGCCTCTGTTGTGGGAGGACCATCATGAGTGAGCACCCGGGCACAGCCGTGCCTTCTGTCATGCCCGCCGTCGCCTACCGGCGCAGCCTTCCCGTGGACGACCCGGAAAGCCTGCTGGACGTGGAGCTGCCGGTGCCCGCGCCCGGCCCGCGGGACCTGCTGGTCCGGGTGGAGGCCGTCGCCGTGAACCCGGTGGACTACAAGGTCCGGCGGGGCAGCGATCCGGGCGGCGAGCTCAAGGTGCTCGGCTGGGACGCCGCGGGCACCGTGGTCGCAGTGGGCGACGAGGTGGAGCTGTTCGAGGTCGGCGACGAGGTCTATTACGCCGGTGCGCTCGACCGGCCCGGTGCGAACTCCCGCTTCCACGTGGTGGACGAGCGCATCGTCGGCCGCAAGCCCGCCACGTTGTCCTTCACCGAGGCCGCCGCGCTGCCGCTGACCTCGCTCACGGCGTGGGAGGGCCTGTTCGAGCGGCTCGGCCTGCGCGGCGACGCCCTCGACCAGACCGGGACGCTGCTGGTGACCGCGGCCGCGGGCGGCGTCGGCTCCATCGCCGTGCAGCTCGCCCGCGCCCTGACCGGGCTCACCGTGATCGGCACGGCCTCTCGGCCCGAGACGGTGGAGTTCGCGCGCCGGATGGGCGCCCACCACGTCGTGGACCACCGGGCACCGCTGGCCAAGCAACTGGCCGAGGTCGCGCTCGGCGGCGTCGACTACGTCTTCAGCACGGTCGGCACCGACCGCAACCTCGCGGCCTACGCCGAGGCGCTCACCCCCTTCGGCCAGATCGTCGCCATCGACGACCACGACTCCCTCGACATCGGCGTGCTCAAGCCGAAGAGCATCGCGTTCCACTGGGAGCTCATGTTCACCCACTCGCTGTTCCGTACGCCGCACCGGGTGAACCAGCACCGCATCCTCAACCGGGTCGCCCGGCTCGTGGAGGCCGGGGTCCTCACCACCACCGCGACCCGCGACCTCGGCCCGATCACCGCCGCCAACCTGCGCGAGGCCCACCGTATCCTCGAGTCGGGCACCGCCATCGGCAAGATCACCCTCACCGGTTTCTGAGCAACCCCGGGAACAACGGATGGGCCGCGGCCGGTTGGGGACCCACAGGAACCAGCCGAAGACAGGAGTTGCGTATGCATGCCATCGTCGTCCCCGCGTACGGTGATTCCTCCGTGCTCCAGTACGCCGAGCGGCCCGACCCCGAGCCCGGCCCGGGTGAGGTGCTGATCGATGTGGCGGCGACCGGCGTCAACTTCATCGACGTCTACCACCGCGAGGGCCGCTACCCGCTGCCGCTGCCCCTGATCCCGGGCTCGGAGGCGGCCGGGACCGTCACGGCCGTCGGCCCCGGGGTGACCGACCTGGTGCCCGGCGACCGCGTCGTCTCCGCGGGTGCGACCGGAACGTACGCGACCAAGGCCGTGATCCCGGCGGACAAGGCGATCCGGCTGCCCGACGGGCTGACGCCCGAGCTGGCGGCGGCGGTGCTGCTCCAGGGGCTGACCGCGCACTACCTGACCCACTCCACGTACGCGATCCGGCCGGGTGACGACGTGCTCGTGCACGCGGCGGCCGGGGGCATGGGCCTGCTGCTGGTGCAGATCGCCAAGCTGCGCGGCGCCCGCGTGATCGGCACGGTCTCCACGCCGGAGAAGGAGAAGCTCGCCCGGCAGGCCGGCGCCGACGAGATCATCGGCTACGAGGGCTTCCCCGAGTCCGTCAAGGAGCTCACCGGCGGCGCCGGGGTGCACGTCGTCTACGACGGGGTCGGCGCCGCCACGTTCGACGGGTCGCTCGCGTCGCTGCGGCCGCGCGGCATGATGGCGCTGTACGGCGCCGCCAGCGGGCCGGTGCCGCCGTTCGACCCGCAGCGGCTCAACGCGAGCGGCTCGCTGTTCCTGACCCGGCCCACGCTCGCGCACTACACGGCCACCCGGGAGGAGCTGCTGTCGCGGGCGGACGACCTGCTCGGCTGGGTCGCCTCGGGCGCGGTGAAGGTGCACATCGGCCGGCGCTACCCGCTGACCGAGGCCCGGCGTGCCCACGACGACCTGGAAGGCAGGCGGACGACCGGCAAGCTGCTGCTGATCCCCTGACCCGGACGGTCATCCCCGCCCCGCCGCGCGGCGCCGGTGCGCACCTCGCCCGGCGCCGGCACCCGCGGCGCCGATCAGGTCAGCGGCTGAGCCGGCCACTCCAGGAGCCGGGCCCCGAGCACGGCCGTCTCCAGCGTGAACCGCTGCGTGGGGTCGCTGGGCGAGAACCCGGTGAGCCTGCGGATCCGCTCCAGCCGGTAGGTGATCGCCCGGGTGCTGACGCCGAGCCTGCGCGCCGCCGCCGTGTGGTTGCCCTGGGAGGCGAAGACGGCTTCCAGCGTCTCGAGCAGCGGCTCCGGGCCGCCGCGGGCGGCGGTCAGCGGCCCGAGCACGGATGAGACGAGGTCCACGATCGCCTCCCGGTCCCGCAGCAGCACCGGGAAGACCAGCAGGTCGGCCGCCTTCAGCACCTGGGCCCGCAGGCCCAGCCGCTCGCCGAGGTCGATCGCGTTGACGGCCTCCCGGTAGGAGGTGACGATCCCGCCGGGGCCCTTGTGGGGGCGGCCCACGCCCACCCGCCAGTCCGTGAGCGCGGAGCGTACGTGATGGGTGAACTCGCCGGTCGCGGCGGTCAGCTCGCCCGGGGACACGCACACCAGCAGGCCGTCGCGGACGGCGACCAGGATGTTGTGCGAGCCGAACCTCGCCACCAGCGCCTTCTCGATCCTCCCGGCCAGCGGGTCGCCCGCCGCCACCGGAGCACCCGGCCTGGCCACGGTCACGACGTACGCCCCGGCGAGCCGCAGGCCGAAGTGCTCGGCTCGCCCGGGGTCCGCCCTCCCCTGCAGCAGGTCGTCGACGAACAGCCGGCGGGCTTCCTCCTCCCGCCGGAGTGCGGCGCGCTGGGCCTCCTCGTATCCCTCGATGTAGGCGGCCATCCCACGGCGTACGGCGCCAAGGGCCCCACCGGCGGTGATCTCGGCGGCGTGCAGGCAGGCGTCGGCGAGCACCCGCAGGGGGATGCCGCGTTCGGCTGCGCGGGCGCCGCACTCGCGCAGCCCGTCCATGTCGGCACGGCCGGGCAGCCTGCCGGTGGCGGCCGAGGCGGCCAGGACCGACAGGAACCCGCCGAGTACGTCGGCGGGCACCCCCGTCGCCTCGCTCACGCGAGCGAGCACGTCGTCCATCACACCCCTACGTCACGCCGTTCGAAGGCCAGCAGCGCCGTCAGGAGCAGGACGGCCGTCGC
>JADGHC010000626.1 GCA_019689655.1 Microbispora sp. | reverse complement strand
TTTAGGGTCTCGTGGGCTGGGAGATGTGTATTATTGACAGTTCCCCCACGCGCCCCGCATCCCCGGCGCCTACGCGGCGGGCGGCCCCGGCTGGTTCGAGGTCGGCACCCCGATACCAGAGGTCGCCCGCGCCCTGGCCGCAGCGTTCACGCGCCGCCGCACCGTCGACTGGGGCGGTGTTCTGCTGCACATCACCCGCATCGACCTGCACGCCCCACCCGACCTGGGTCGAGGCCGCGTCGCGTGGAAAACGCTCACTCCGGTCGTGTTGAAGAACGGCACCCCCGGCACTCAGACGTGGATCCTGCCCGGCGAGAACGGCTGGGAGGGACGCCTCGGCATGAACCTGCGCCGCAAAGCCGAAACACTCGGCCTGCCCGACAACCTGACGGTGCTGCGGCTGCTGTGGTCGGGTGCGAAACGCGCCCACGTGGTGGCGTCCGGCAACGACGGGCAGAAGCGGGGCGCCCGCGCCAAGGTGCTGCTGCGCGGCGACCCGCGCGTACTGTCCGCCCTGTGGTGCTGGGGCCTGGGTGAGGCCACCGCAGCGGGGTTCGGGTGGGTGGAGGAGTCGGCGCCGCGCCTGGTGTCGTCCTACCAGCCGCACGAGGAGGCGGCAGCATGCTGATCGACTCCCCGAGGTTGACTCCCCGGGACCGGGACCACTGGGCTCGGCTGGAGCACTTCGACGACGCCCTCTCAGCCGACCCGGACCTCGACCGGCTGGAAGCCCGCGGCCGGGCCGCGGTCGAACAGTTCGCCGAGGCCGGCGACTGGTACGTGTCCGTGTCGTGGGGCAAGGATTCGGTGGTGGCCGCGCACATCGCGTTGCAGGTGTGCCCGGATGCGATCATCCGGTGGGCGCGCGCCGCCGATGTGGAGATGCCCGAGTGCGACGCCGTGCGCGACGCCTTCCTCGCCCAGCACCCGCAGGCCCGCTACGAGGAGGTCGAGTACACCTTCCGCGTGCCGCTCCGCTGGGAGCCGGGGCATGACACCGCGCCCTCCCAGGACGCGCTCGGCGAGACCCTGTCCGGCCGCTACGTCAGTGGGTTGCGAGCCGAGGAGTCGCGGATGCGCCGCATCTCGATTGGGCACCGTGGCCTGGTCACCCCGAACACGTGCCGTCCCATCGCGCACTGGGACGCCACCCACGTGTTCGCCTACCTCCACCGCGAGAACCTGCCTGTGCACCCGGCCTACGCCATGAGCATGGGCGGTTACTACGACCGCCGATGGTTGCGCGTCCACCCGCTCGGCACCGCACTGCCCGGCCTGTCCGGCGTTCGGGGCCGCGACCCGGTGCGGTGGGAGGAGCTGTACTACGGCGACGTGCTCGAAGCCGCACGCCAAGCGCGCGCCCACATGTGGCAGCAGGAGGAGCCGTGACCCTCGACGACGAGATCTGGGCTCTCCTCCCAGCCCGGCCGCCGGGCCGCCAGCACTCCGCGATCCTCGCTGAACTCTCCCAGACCCACCCTGACGTGACTGGAGTGGACGTCACCAGAGCGCTGTCCCGGCTCCACACCCGAGGCCGGGTGCTGTCTCACATCCGGCACGGCTGCGAGCGGTGGACCCGCTGCGAGCCCCACACTACGCCCACCCCCGATGCGACACCCCTGTGGGAGGACACGTGACCTGGCCCTGGCCCGACGGAGTGGCCGTAGCGATCCCCACCGTGCCCCAGCGCGCCGCACCCCTTGAGGCGACCCTCGCCCAGTGGCGGCAGTTCGGCGTGGACCCGGTGGTGTACCAGCAGCACCCCTCCTGGCCGCTCGGACACGCATCCCACCGCCGCACCTGCGACCTCCTCCTCCAAGGCGTCCTCGACCACCATCCCGACGCCACCCATGTGCTGCTCGCCGAGGACGACGTCGACCTGCACCCCGACCTGCCTGACGTGCTGCCTATGGCCATGAGCTGCGACGTGGCGGCGCTCATGGTCAACGGCACAAGGTTCTACCCGCAGTGGGTCAAGGACCTCCTGGCCCGCGGGGAGCGGCTGCCCCGCGCGGTCGTGCCCATCGAAGACCAGGCCGCGTGGTGGGGAACCCAAGCCGTCCTCCTGACCCGCCGCGTCGTCGAGCAGGTCCTGGCCTGGAAGTCTGACGGTGCTGGGTGGGACATCCACCTCCGCAACTGGACCCTGCACACCGGCACGAAGATCCACACCCTGATCCCCAACCCCGTCCAGCACCGCGGCGTGCCCTCCCTCGCGTCCAAACGCGGCGGCGGCCTGGGCCGGTCCGCTACCTACAACTGGCCCGTCGAAGGGGGAGACCGGTGACCCAACAGGCGCTCGCCTACGTCGACCCGCCCCCGCCGCTCGGCGAACGGGAAGTCACCCCGTTGTCCGTGCTGCAGACCGCCCGCAAAGAGTGGCAGGCCCGGAAGAAGGCGTGGGCGGCGGCCGGCCTGGTCGGGGAGGAGGGCCGCGACCACGTCACCGTCTGGCCCACCATCACCCGTGAGGAAGGCATCCGCTGGCAGCGGCTCACCTCCGTGTTCGACCCGCACCTGACGGACCTGCACTACCACTGGTACTGTCCGCCGGGTGGCCGCATCCTCGACCCATTCGCGGGCGGTGCGACACGCGGCCTGGTCGCCGCAGCCCGCGGCTACCACTACACCGGTATCGACCTGTCGCCACAGCAGGTGGAGGCGAACCGCGCCCAGTATGTGGCGTGGCAGGACCGCGGCCTGATCACCGGCAGCGCCGAGTGGATCACCGGGCCTGCGCAGGACGTCCTCCCCGATCTGGACGGCGGGTTCGACTACGTGTTCAGCTGCCCGCCCTACCACAACCTGGAACGCTACTCGGATGACCCGGCCGACCTGTCCGCGATGGGCTGGGAGGAGTTCCTCGGCGCGCTTGGCGGTATCGTCGCCGCCGCACTCGACCTGCTCGCCCCCGACCGGTTCGCGACCTGGGTCGTCGGCGACCTCAGAGACAACCACGGCTACCTGCGGCGCCTGCCCTCCCGCGTCGACACCATGCACGAGGCCGCGGGGGCGCGACTGGTCAACGACACCGTCGTCGTCTCCCCACTCGGCGGCCGGTACGGCGTCATCTGGAGGTCCTGGACCCCCACCCGATCGGCCACCCGCATCCACTCCCACGCCCACACCTACGTCAAGGGCGACCGGCGCCGCGCCACCACAGCAGCAACCACCGCACACTAGACCCCAGACACGACGAAGGGCCCGCGCCCCTCCAACGCGGACCCTCTGCAGGAGGCCAACCACAACCCCTGGCACGCCGATCATACCGGCCAAACAGGGGGAAACAGTGTCAACAGGAACCGTCTGCCAGCTCTGCCACCGCCCCACCGGCGACAACACGCCCGCCTGCACCACCTGCACCCACCAGGCCACCACCGCACTCCACACCGTCGCCGACTGGCTCGCCGACGACCTCGACACCCTCCTTGCCCGCCAAACCCGCTAC
>JADGHC010000625.1 GCA_019689655.1 Microbispora sp. | reverse complement strand
GGTCCAGCGGATGGTGGGGGGCTCCGGCTCGGCGGGGGGCTCGCCCGGTTGGCCGGCGGCGACCCAGGCGTCGATGGCGTCGGCGTGGTCTTCGACGGCGCGCTGGTAGGCCGCCCAGAGCTGGCGCGGCTGGTGGTTGCAGGCGCCGTGGCAAGCGCCGGCGGGAGTGATGTGCGGCTGGTCAGTCGGCATGGTGGGCTCCCCGATTCGCTAGCCTCTTTGATGCCGTTGTTGGTGATGACTGTTGCGTGTGGGAGGGGTGGCCCTGGCGGGGGCCGCCCCTCTCCGCTGTTTCAAGGCGTGGGCGCGGTCGGGTGTTCCTGCTGGCAGGCGGTGTGGGCGTTGAACCCGGTGAGCTCGCGGTACACGTGCGCTAGCTCGGCGAGGTTGGCGTCCACTCGGCCGTGGTCGTCGGTGAGTTGGTCGGCGTGGTCGATCAGGACGCACTCGATCGCCGGGTACAGGCGGGCGATGGCGGCCTCGGCGCGTTCGGCGCGGGCGCGTAGCGCGATCGCCTCGGTTAAGAGGTGGGCGGGGTCGGTGTCTACGAGTTCGTCCAGGTAGTCGATGGTGGGCAGGTCAGCGCTCACGGTTAACCTCCTCGGTGGGTTCGGAGACCGCGCCGGCCTCGGTCAGGGCGAGGATCGTCGCGCATTGCCAGCCGTCGGTGTGGTCGTGTGTCTCGGCGCAGTGCTCGGTCGGCTCGCCGGAGGCGGTGCAGCACTCGTGGCACACGCTGTACTGGTAGCCGTCTGCGCACACGTACCGGCCGTCGTCGGTTTCGACGACACGCGCGTCGTCGTCGTGGTGGGCGTCGTGTCCGCAGTCGGCGTAGATCTTGTACTCGTAGTGGAGGTCGCGGACGCGGGCGATGGCGGCCTCGGCCTGCTCGGCGCGGCGGATTGTCCGTTCGTGGATCTCGCGTTCCTGCTGGATCAGGTCGTTGAGGTCCCCGCCATGCTCGCGGAGCATGGCGGGGACGACGGTCAGGCCGTGCTCGGCGAGGGCGAGCAGCGTCATCCCCGCGACCGTGACTGCGGCGTCGTGGCCAAGCCACGGGATGCTGCCGGCGAGACGGTCGGCGATGGCTTGACGACCTGGCATGTGCTCGGTGGCGGCGAGGACGGCGTCCGGGGTGCCCCAGCCAGGGGCGGTGGTGTCAGGCATGGTCGTCTCTCTCGGGGTGGTGGAGTTGGTGGCGGGCGTGGTCGAGCAGCGCGGCGCACAGGGCGCGTTCCCGGGGCGGGAGCGTGGCGAGGTCGGCCCGGTCCTGCGGCTGACACTCCCCTGGGTGGTCGGCGCGGAGGGTACAGGGCCACCGATGGGTGCCGTAACGGCCGGGTACGGTGCGTGGGCAAGTCGTGCGTGCCGGATCGTTCACTGGTCACCGCCGTTCGGGGTTGGGGGCATGTTGTTCAGGGGCAGCAGGTACGGCTCCCGCCGGGCGGCCTCACACTGGTCCGGGTTGTTCCGGTGGTCGTGGTCGACGTTGCAGATCATCCGGCCGTGCTCGTCCCGCTGGTACTGGAAGACCTTCGCGAACAGGGTGTCGACCAGGTACAGCTCCACGCGGTAGGTCACCTTGGTGTTGATGCCGTTGGAGCGGAGCCAGCCCATGACATCGCTCAGGTTCGGCGGCGGCCAGTCCTCGCAGCGGCTGTCGAGCACGGCGAGCGGGGGTGGAAGCTCAGACACGGCGGGTCTCCTTCTGGTAGTGGGTGGGGCGGCCGGTCGGATCGGCCGCCCCCGAGTCAGGCTGCGAGGTCAAACAGCTCGGTTTGCTCCCAGGCCGGGGTGGGCCGGTAGATGCGGTCGACGTAGTCGGCGACCCGGCGCTCCCAGTTGAGGTTGAAAGCGACACCGAGGATCGCGGCAGCGACCATCGGCGAGACGACGTCGCCGATCCGCTGGAAGATGCTCGTACGGGATGAGCCGGTCCAGGGGTAGTCGCGGGGGAAGCCGTTGAGGAGCCCGGCCTCGGCGGGGGTGAGGGTCTTGCCGTCGGAGACGCGCTTCCAGGAGCGCGCCCTGCCAGTGACGCACCAGGCAGGCCGGTCGGCGGAGAACACATTCCCGCCCGCCGTGCGGCGCTCGCCACGGGTGTTGACCCACTCCCCTGCTGGCCAGCCGAGCGCGGCCGCCATGGTGGTTTGGGGGAACACTGAGGCGACGGGTTCGAGGTCGGTCGGGATGGTCCACCGGTTGCAGTAGACACCGCCACGGACGGGCAGGTCGCCGAGTTCGAGGTCTTCGTATCTGGACGCGACGACGAACACGCGCTTGCGGCTGGAGGCGGCACCGAGGTCTTCGGCGTTGACCTCCAGGACGTAGACACACTCCCAGTTGTTCATGCCGAGTTCGGCGGCGATCTCCCACCAGTATTCGCGGGCGCCGGGGACGTTCTCGCAGATGAGGCGTTCGACATTCGGTAGGAGCATCGCCCAGCGGATGTTCTCCAGCAGCAGGGCGGTCCGCTGGTCCTCGACGGCGTTGATCGCGGCCTCGTACTCCGGGGGGACGTCGTGCGCGCGGTTGGGGTCGCCGAACGCGCGGATGCCATCGATCACGACCTGCCGGTCGGCGGCCTTCCGGCCGGTGCCTTTGCCGGCGATGCTCAGCGTCGGGCATGGGGAGGTGACGATGACCGTGGTCGCGTCTTTGAAGTCGGCGGGGTTCAGGGTGCGGACGTCGGCTTGGGTGCGGTGGAATCCGGCTGCGCGGGCGGTGGCGCAGGCGTCGGGGTCGATGTCGTAGCCGTGGATGCCGGTGATGCCGAGGATGCGGGCGCCCATCTCGAAACCGCCGGGGCCGGCGAACAGGTCGATCACGCGGCCCATCAGCTCTCACCCCCGCTCGTGGCGGCGGGCTCCACGGCCGGGGTGTCGAGCTGGCCGAGTTGCTCTTCGACCCACGCCCGGTGCGCGGCCCGGTCGAACCGGCCGGCTTGCTCCCAATCCCGCCGGGCGGCGGCGACCGCCTCGGCCCGCCAGCCGCGGCGGAACGGCCGCGGGTGGCGTTCACCGTCGGTCCAGGAGTCGCCGCATCCGAGGCAGGTCCAGGTGGTGCCGTACCACAGCTGCTCGCGGCCGGAGAAGCGGCGCCGCCGCTGGCAGGTGGGGTAGTGGGTGATGCGACGGTGGAGGTACACGGGCGGGGCGCACACGATGATGGTCACGGCTGGTCGCCTCCGCTGGTGACGGCGGCGATCTGCTGCGGCACGATCTGCGACAGCCAGCCCGGCCACGCCCCCCGCACCGCCTCCTCCAACACCGTCGCGAGACGCTCGGCACCGTGCTGGCCGACGGTCTCCGCCACCAGGCCAACGACGGCCGCGAGAAGGGCATCGGCGGTGCGGCGGATCACCTCCGCCAGCTGCAGCCCCGTCTGCTCCGCGATCCGCACCTGCGCCTCAGCGATGCCCATGTCGTGGGCGGTCTTCGCGTACCGCACG
>JADGHC010000624.1 GCA_019689655.1 Microbispora sp. | reverse complement strand
ACCGTGGGGGTTGTCCCCCCCCCCCCCCCGGGTGGGGGTTGGGGGGGGGCGCCCCCCCCCCCCCACGACCTGCCGCCCGTCCCCCCACTCGCGGACGTTCGAGGGGACCAGCAGGTCCGCCCGATCCGGGGCGGCCAGCGCGACCCGGGAGGTGACCAGGTAGTACGTGCCCTCCTCCGGGTCGGGGAGGCCCTCCACCCCGAGGTCCCGGACGACCTGCACGTCCAGTCCGGCCACGGTGACCTCCTCGGTCACAACCCGCGCCGGCACTTGCGCCGCCGGGTAATCAACGAATTCGTGATCGTCACCGGCCCCTTGGGGGATGATCAGGGGCATCCCGGTGCAGTTGATGATCTTCTCGATGCGCATTTCCTTGCCTTTCTTGTCGTGACAGGTGGTGTCAGCAGTAGGGGGCGAGCAGCCCGGCCGCCAACGCCGCGAGAGCGTCGACGTCCGTCCCGGGCGACGACCCGGTACACGCCCGGTGTCGTCTCCGTCTCCCCATGTTTTTGTATGACAAAAACCTAGCATGGGGCTGCGGGGAAGGGAAGGGGTCGACTAAAGTTTTTGTCATACAAAAACACGGCAGACGGCAGTAGGAGTAGACAGTGACAAAACCAGAGAAAAACCGGGGTGGCCGGCCCGCCACCGGACAGGTCCCCCAGCGAGCCGTCCGCATCGACGACGCTGACTGGGACGCCCTAGGTGCCCTCTACGGCCGCAACCGCGGACAGGTCCTGCGAGACCTCGTCGCCGCCCACCTCGGCCGCCCCGGCGTCAAACCGCCCCGAAGGCCCAGCCCCGAGGAAGTCGCCCAGGCCGACGCCGAAACCAGGGCTCGACAGGCCGAGAAGAAGGGAGAGGCGCCCGGGCCTCCGGGCGCCCCGAGTAGGTAAGGGCTCCCTCCTACGAGATGCTGATGCCGCATCGGTGGGCGGAGTTGGCCCACTGGATCTTCAGGTGGTCGGTGGGGACCACGACGACGACGCGCTGCACGATCCCGGATTCGAGGAGTTCGTGGGCGACGCGGAGTGCGAAGGTGGTCTTGCCTGCGCCTGGTGTGGCGACCGCGAGGAATTCCGCGGGGTCGTGGGCGAGGTAGGTGTCGAGCGCTTTGCGCTGCCACTCGCGCAGGTGTTGCAGGACGGGCAGAGCGCCTGTCCGTTGATGGAGTCGGTGGCCCCTCCTCGGGACCAGGGGGTGATGTGGTCGCCGTGCCAGCCGGGTTCGAGTTCGGTGCCGCAGTTGGAGCAGCGTCCGCCGGAGGCGAGGTACATTGCGACGCGTTCGGCGGTGTTGAAGCGCCGTCGCGTGGAACGGTTGGCGTCGCCGCGGGAGGGCGGCGTAGAATCAGCCACGTCAGCAACCCCCACTGGTTGTCTGGCCACAGCCCCGGCTCTTGCGGAAGCGCGGGGCTTTTTTGTGTCCCTTGCGGTGGACGTGGTGGGTACTTTGCTCCTTCGTGGCGGTTGGCGCGTTATCACACGAGGGTCGGGAGCGTGTACCCGGGGGTAGGTTTCTGGTGGGCTGGATGGTTTGGCCCGAAGTGCTCCTCGGGGGCGGCAACCTACTGTGTGGCAACGGTTGCCGCCCTGTTGTCGTGCCGAGGTTAGGCCGCGAGTAGGTGCTCTACGCCGTATTCGCGGACGAGCGCGTCCAGGTCTGGGCGTTCTTCGACGCCGGCGCGTTGGAGTTCGGTGATGAGGTCTGTCCAGTCTCCGGCGTGGGCGGACATGCGGCAGTAGATGCAGGGGAGGCGTTTGTCGCCGTGAATTTTGCAGGTGTTGGTGCCGGGGCGTTGGCGGCGGCGGGTGGCAGCGCGCACGTGGGCGAGGTCGGCGGCGAGCGCCCCGGTGTCGCGGCCGCCGATCCACTTGTCGATGCGGGCGATCGTGGTGCCGCGCTGGGTGGCTTGGTTGCGGATGTGGGTGATGACGGCTTGGGCTTCGTCTTCGGTGGGGGAGTGGTCGGCGAGGCGGTCGAGGACGACGCGGATGGCGCGGGTTTCCGGGGTTTCCGCACTCTTGGTGCACGTCGTGCACTTTCGCTGGTCAGGCCTGGTGCACGTGGTGCACCTTCGCTGGCCAGAAGAGGTGTTCTTCCGACCCTTGGTGTTGTTCTTCTCCTCCTCCTCGCTGCGCCGAGGCCGAGGCGGCGCCGCAGCTTCCGCGCGCGCGGGAAGAAGAGGAAGTTCGTCTTGTTTGACCTTCGTATTGTTCCACCCCGGTTTTCGGGGGTACGTACCCCGGGATTCTGGGGTACGTACCCCGCTTTTCCGGGGTACGGCGCGACCTGCGGTTTTGCTGGGCTGTCCGGCGCGCGCCTGCTTCTCCCGCTCCCGCCGCTCGTTGATCGTCGCGCGCACCTCCTTGGCCGCCCGACTCATGGCCTTCGGGTCACTGGCGATCTCCTTGAGCGGGGCCAGGAGGTCCCCGAGCCCGTTCGCCACCGGAGTGCCGGGCGGCGGGTTGAACCGGATGGCGTAGGTGTTCCGCGCCTTCATGCCGCCGATGGTGGTGGAGCGTTTGCGGATCACGTCGGCCTGGATGAGCTCGTCAAGGTACGGGGTGACGGATTCGCCCTTGGAGAGGCCGAGGGTGACGGCGAGCAGGTTGAGTGAGGGCCACACCTCGGTGTCGCCGGTGTTGCGGCGTCCTTGGTTCACGAACGCGGCGAGGACGGTGTAGAGGTGCCGCGCGGTGGGGGAGATGTCGTGGCGGAAGGTGAGCCAGTGCCCGACCTGGGTGAAGGTGGGCTGGTCGAGGGCTTCCAGCTCGATGACGTCGCTCACTTGGACGCCCCCTGGACGAACTCGGCGGCCTTGGCTGCGACGGTCTGGGCTGGGTTTCGGTGGCCGAAGTCGAACCACTCGCTGTGGGTACGCAGGTGGTGGAACTGGCGGTGCAGCCAGCCTTCGAGGTCTTTGCCGCCCGACGTGCTCCACAGCACTTCGAGCCGGTGGGCGGAGGCGCGCTGAAGCGTTTCCAACCGATTTGGCAGATTTCTGGTGACCCCGATCTTGGCCATGGAGGAGCCGGGGGCTCCGATGAGGTAGACGATGCTGGGGTCGTTCGTAGTCGTCTTGTGGTTCCTCTCGACAGCGGTAGGGAATTCGTTGAGCTGGTAGCGGCGTTGGGTCTGGATCGAACCGTGCCCTTGCGAGGTGACAATCCGACCCCCGTCGGGGTTGACCAGCAGGCCGACTTCGGTGAGCACCCTGAGCGCGCTCTTGATGGTGCTCACGCTGCTGGGTTTCCCGTTGGGACCAGGGAGCAGGGAAGCGAGTTCTTCGTAGGTGAGCTGGAGAGGCTCTCCGGTGTGGTCACTGAGAAAGCGAAACCGCATGATGGCGTAGAGCCGGTATGCGGTGTGGGTGATCTTGGGGTGAAGGGTGATCCAGTCGGGGATGGGGGTGCCTGACTCTAAAACACATCTCCGAGCCCACGAGACCCTAAGACA
>JADGHC010000623.1 GCA_019689655.1 Microbispora sp. | reverse complement strand
CCACCCACGAGTGGAACAGGAACCCACGATGCGCAAACTCCTCATCACCCTGGCCCTGCCCCTCCTCGCCGTGCTGGCCGTCACCGGCTGCGAGGTGCCGGCCGACGAGCCCACCGCCGTCCAGCCCGCCGACTCCAAGGGCGCCGACCCCAGCGAGTCCAAGGCCGCCCCGCCCGTGAAGCTCACCGCCAAGAAGATCGCCTACAAGAAGGCCGAGTTCGCCACCGGCGGCCCCTACTCCTGCGCCCGCGTCGTCGTCACCAACCAGACCAAGGGCAACGTCGAGGTCAACCCGTTCGGGTTCGAGATCACCGGCGTGGACGGCGTGAAGCGCAAGGCCGAGGTCGGCGCCGCCCAGGGCGAGTTCGACGCGATGACCCTCGCACCCGGCGAGAAGGCGTCCGGCACGGTCTGCGCGGAGACCGAGGTGGCACCGAAAGTCGTGACGTTCTCCGAGGGCCTGGGCGAGACCGCCCGCGCCGAGGTCGGCTGACATGGGGCGCACACTCGCCTGGCTCGCCGCTGGCCTCCTCGCCGCCGGGCTCGTCGTCGGGTTCGCGCCAGTGGCGAGCCAGGGTGTCTCGTGCGGGTCGCCGTACGCGCCGGCGTCCGACACGCCGGCGGAGAGTGGCTGCGACGAGGTGCGGTCGCTGGTCCGCGCGCCCGCGCTGGCGCTGACCGTGGTGGGCGGTGCCCTGCTGCTCGGCGCTCTGGCAGGGCGAGGGCCCGGCGTGGACATGGCCGGGCATCGCACGGTCCTCGGCCGGCCGGTGGGCCGTCGGTCGCCCCAGGGCGAGGACAGCTGACAACGCGAGAGGAAGATTCACGATGACCAGCGACGATCAGACCGGCCAGGCAGCCGCGACCGACGAGATTCAGCACCACTGGAGCTGCGACTACGCGAGGCACCCGGACGACCCGGACGCAGAGTGCCACTGCCTCACGCCAGCGGACAGGGCCCGCCTGGAGTGCGGTCACATCGTCGAGGACTACTGCTACTGCTCCGAGTACTGATCTGCACCAACGGCCACTGACCGCCCGTCGGCCACCGGTCGGCGGGCGGTCGCTATTCCACCGGGATCATGTACGCCAGCTCGTACCGGTCGACCGGCACAACGATGTCCGCCGTCTCCACCGGCCGCTCCTCGGTCGCGTACGTCCGCTGGATCACCATCACGATGGAGCCGAGCGGCTCATCCAGCTCGGCCGCCTCCGCCGCAGTGATCGACCGGGCCGTGATGATCTCGCTGGCCATGCCGATCTCCTGGCCGATCGCGCGCATCCGCGCCACCACCCCAGCGCCCGCGTACGGGCCCTCCTCAGGCAGCATCACGGGCGTGCCGCGCGTCAGCTCCAGCGGCTCCCAGCTCGTGGACAGCATGACGGGCTCGCCGTCGGCGAGGAACACGTAGTGCGTCCGCATCACCGGGTCGCCCTCGTCGATCGCCAGGCGTTCAGCGATGCCGGGCGGTGCCGTGTCGGACTGCGACTTGGACCGCCACGTTCCGGCGCGGCCCTGCGCCTCCATGTCCGCGCGGAACGGGCTGCTGGCCCGCCCGCGCGCCTCCCGGTACCAGGAGCGGGCGAGCCGCCGCACGGCCGGCCGCTGACGCACGTAGGTTCCGGCGCCGGACCGCGACTCGACGTACCCCTCGGACACCAGCACCTGCACGGCCTTCATGGCGATCTTGTCGGAGACGCCGTGCTGATCGGCGAGTTCGCGGCGCCCGGGGATTCTGTCGCCCGGCGCCAGCCGACCGTCGACGATCTGTCGGCGGAGATCGTCAGCGATGCGCAGGTAGGCGGGCTGCATGTGGGCTCCGGGTGACAGTCGCGAATGGTCTTGGGGGATAGCTTGACAAGCTGGGTACCCCAGTCGCAAGCTGGGTACCCCGCTCACCGAGCGTCAGGGCGGAATCGCGCTGAGAGGCGGCCTGTCATGGAATGGACCCAGACCTATCCCGGTCTCCCGTCCATGGTGCCAGCCATCCGCGCGTTCGTCCGTGGCCTCCTCGGTGACACGCCCCGCACCGACGACGCCGAGCTTGTCGCCTGCGAACTTGTCACCAACTCCCTGAGGCACACCCCCAGCGGCGAGGACGGCGGCAAAGTCAGCGTGACGGTGTCCGTTCACCCGGGCCACGCCCGCATCGCAGTCTCCGACTCGGGGACCGGTGTCTGGGCGACCCCGCCGACACCCGATGACATCGCCGAGTACGGCCGCGGCCTGCTCATCGTCTCGACGCACGCCGACAAGTTCGGCCATGACGCTGACGGCGACGGCCAGACCGCCTGGGCGGAATTCGAGTGGCGCGAGGTGGACTCATGAACGCCACGGCCCGGGCGCGCACCCGCGTGCCGCAGGAGCGGGCCGTGGCGCCGGAGGGGGGACACCCCGCGGCCGGTACGCAACCGATCCGCGTGCCGGCCGCGGGCTCCGACGTCGCACAGCCACCCGCCCCCCGGGTGCTGTGCGGCCTGATCGTCCGGGATGGCTCCCCGGACCTGCCGCGCGTCCCACACCCCCTGGTCGCGCGCGGCACGCGGGCTGTCTCGCGCATCGACGCGCTGCCCGCTCCCGCACGGCCCGGCCCAGTGCACCGGGGGGCCGGGCCGTGCACCCCACACACGAAACGACCCCGGGCCGGTGCGCACACACCGGGACTCCGGGGCCACGCCGGACGCTGGAGGTCCGACTGATGTACCAGTATGACCCATTGACCGCACTCGGCCGGAAGCTGGCCATGCGCGGGTTGACGGTCACCGACACCACCGACAGGCTGCACGTCGAGGACGCGACCGGAGTGTCGCTGTCGATCACTTGCCGGGAGCGGGAGGAGGACGGCGGCCGCCTGTGGTTCTTCACCGAGGCGGGCGAGCCGATCGGCGAGGCCGACGGGGAGCACGAGGCCGACGCGGTCCTGCACATCCTCGGCCGCCTCGCCCAGCGGGCGGAGCGCCGTGCCGAAGAGGCCGCACGGTGACCCCGCCAGCAGCACACGCGGGGCCGGTGCGGTGGGACACCGCCGCCATCACCGCCCACTTGCAGCGCCTGTACCGCGTGCCGGTGTGGTGGGATCCCCAGCACGCGGCATGGATGGCGGTGGTGCTGCGGCCGACCGGTCACCCGGTCGGTGACGAGGTGGTCGCGGCGGCCACGCCCGCCGAGCTCGGCCGGCGCCTGGCCGCCGCCGGGGTGCGGCCGGCCGCCCAGCGGCAGGCCCCCGGGCCGGAGCCGGTGCGTGTGCGGCGTGCGGTGCACGGCCGGCACGAGGCGCCGCGGCCGCCGTGGTGGCGGCGTCTGGTCGGCGCGTTCGTCCAGCTCGACGACGACGAATGGTGAGCCGGGGACGGCCGCGCCGTGGCACCCCGCCCTACGTCCCGGCGCCGTCGTCCCCTCCCACGCCGCGCCCCCGTGGAGGACGGGCCCGGGGCTGCGGCAACTCGGCGGCGGCGCGG
>JADGHC010000052.1 GCA_019689655.1 Microbispora sp. | reverse complement strand
CGTCCCGGGACCTTGACCGTGGCCGCAGTCGTCCTGGCCGCGGAGGGCCTGCTCGCCCTCGTCATGGGAGGGTACGTCGGGGTCGAGACCGTGATCGGCCGGCCCACCGACATGGTCACCAGCATCGCGGTCGCCGGGTTCGGCGTGGCCTGCGGCGCCGTACTGCTCTGGGTGGCCTGGGGCGTGTGGCAGGTGCTGCGCTGGAGCCGCGGCCCGGCCGTGGTGACCCAGATATTCGTGCTTCCGGTGGCGATCAGCCTCATCCAGTCCGCGCAGTACGGGTTCGGCGTCCCGCTCATCGCCGCGGCGGTGGTCGGCCTGGTCACGCTGCTCGCGCCGGCGTCCACGCGCGCGCTCATGGGCGAGGACGGCACGTCCGGCCCGTCCTGAGCGGTGACCTGCGACCGGGCGCCGCCGGGGGGAGCACGGCGGCACGGTCGTCTTCCGCTAATCTCCGGTTCGGACCAGTCCCCGGATCAGTCCTCGGCGGTGAGGCCCTCACGGAGCTGGGCCAGGGTCCTGGCGAGCAGCCGGGACACGTGCATCTGCGAGATCCCCAGCTCGGTCGCGATCTGCGACTGCGTCATGTTGCCGAAGAAACGCAGCAGCAGGATCCGCTTCTCCCGTGGCGGCAGGCGCTCGAGCAGCGGCTTGAGCGACTCGCGATACTCGACGCCCTCCAGCGACTCGTCCACGATGCCCAGCGAGTCGGACACCGCGGGAGCGTCGTCGTCACCGGAGTCCGGCGCGTCGAGCGACACCGTGGAGTAGGCGTTGGCCGACTCCAGGCCCTCCAGGACCTCTTCCTCGCTCATGCCCAGATGGGCGGCGAGCTCGGCGACCGTGGGCGCCCGGCTTTCCCGCTGGGACAGCTCGCTGATCGCCTTGGTGAGCGACAGCTTCAGCTCCTGCAGCCGGCGCGGCACGCGGACCGCCCAGCCCTTGTCGCGGAAGTGCCGCTTGATCTCACCGACGATGGTCGGAGTGGCGTACGTGGAGAACTCCACGCCGCGTGCGAGGTCGAAACGATCGATCGACTTGATCAGCCCGATCGTGGCGACCTGCGTGAGGTCGTCGAGCCACTCGCCCCGGTTGCGGAAGCGGCGGGCGAGGTACTCCACCAGTGGCAGGTGGAGCTCGACCAGCTCGTCGCGGATGCGCTGGCGTCGCGGGTCGTCCGGCGCAAGCTCCGACAGCTCGGCGAAGAGTGTGCGCGCGCGCACGCGGTCCGGCACCGCCGAGTCGCCGGAGGTCATCGCACTCGTCCTTTCCGTCATCACGACGGCCTCGCCGTGCTCCGGCGCTTACGCAGCACGATCGCCAGGTGGTCGGCATGATCGGAGATCGCGTCCACGTCGTCGGCCAGCGCGGTCAGCACCATCCAGGCGAAGTCCTCCCGGTTGGGCGAGCTGACGCCGAGCGTGTTGACCTCGACGCGAACCGTCATCTCCTGGCCCGTGAGCTCGAACTCCGCGAGGAGGTCCGTTCCGGGCACGGCATGCCGCAGCAACATGGCGCACGCCTCGTCGACGGCGATGCGCAGATCCTCGATCTGATCGAGGGTGAAGTCGAGCCGTGCGGCGAGCCCGGCGGTGGCCGTGCGCAGCACGGACAGGTAGGCGCTCACGGCGGGCAGCCGGACACTCACAGCATCGCGAATCCCGGTCACATCCACCGCAGGCGTCTCGGTTTCCTCGGTCACGTTCCTCCTCGCCCCTTCAGCCGGCTGAGTGCCGCTGACTGCAACCTACCGCCACTTGTGCGGTGCTGCCCCGGCTGGACGCGCTGATTGTGGCGATCCTTGGAGGTAACTGCACGTAAATTCCGTGCTACCGAATATGGAGTTTGAATGGGCCTTGGGATGATCTGGCCCCGCGCGACTGCGGACGCCGTGCGGGGCCCGAGATCCCGGGGCTCAGGCGGCCTTGGTCTCCCAGAAGATCTTGGAGATCTCGTCGATCTTCGCGAGCAGGTCGTCGGCCACGGACGGGTCGACGGTGCCCTTGGCGCCCGCGGCGCCGGCGAGCTTGGTGGCGTCCCAGAACAGCTGGTGGAGCTGGGGGTACTGCTCGAGGTGCTGGGGCTTGAAGTAGTCGGTCCACAGCACCCACAGGTGATGCTTGACCAGCTCGGCCCGCTGTTCCTTGATGATCAGCGCGCGGGTCCGGAAGACCGGGTCCTCGTTGTCGGCGTACTTCTTAATGATCGCCTTCACCGACTCGGCCTCGATGCGAGCCTGCGCCGGGTCGTACACCCCGCACGGCAGGTCGCAGTGGGCGGACGCCTCGTGCCGGGGTCGCAGCAGTCGTGCGAGCATCGGAATCCTTCCTTAGGAATGCTGAAGACAGCACTGTTCCACGACCGACCTTACTCGTCTCGAAATCACTGTGCGGAGGGGGATGTGCTCACCGCCGTGTGTGTCACCGGCGACTCCATGCTGCCCGCGTTGCGGTCCGGAGACTGGCTGCTGGTACGGCTCGGCGCCCCCGTGCGCCCGGGCGACGTGGTGGTCGCCAGGCGCCCGCACGGGCTGATCGTCAAGCGGGCCTTCCGGCTCACGGACGAGGGCTGGTGGCTGGAGAGCGACAACCAGTCGGCCCCGGGACGCCGCGACAGCTGGGACTTCGGCGCGGTGCCGGTGGAGGACATCGTCGGCAGGGTCGTGCTGCGCTACTGGCCCAGGCCCGCGCTGCGCTTCCCCGCGCCGGCGGCGTAGCGGACGGCGACGGTCGGCGGCGGCCGGCGCACGGCCGGCGCACGGCCGGCGCACGGCGGGACCCGGGCGGGCGGCCGTAGTCCGGCGGCCCGGCGCCGGCGGCGGGGAGGGGCGACCGGCCGAGTGGACCCGGCGGACGGCCCGGCCGCCCCGTCAGGCGCCGCGCCTGCGTGCCCGATAGGCGGCCACGTTGGCCCGGCTGGCGCACCGCTCGGAGCAGTAGCGGCGGGACCGGTTGGAGGAGGTGTCGAGATAGGCGTTGCGGCACGGCGCCGCCCGGCAGACGCCGAGCCGGTCCACGCCGAGCCGGGTCACGACGCTGGCCAGGCCCATGACCGACCCGACCGCGAGGGTGTCGGCGACCCGGCCGCCCTCGGTCAGGTGCAGGTGCCAGGGCTGGCCGTCGTGTCCCGAGATCTGCGGATGCACGGGATGGCGGACCAGCAGTCCGTTGAGCCGGTCGACCACGCCCGCGTCGTCGCCCTCCGCGGCGGCCGTGAAGACCTCCGCGAGCTCGTCGCGCAGCTCGCACAGCGCGTCGATGTCACGCCGGGTGAGGCGCGCGGCCGCCTCCGTACGACCCGTCTCCTCCAGCAGGGCTCGCAGGGAGAAGGGGTTTTTGAGTTCGTCGCCCATGTTGACCAGCTGAACGGCCAGCTCGGCGTAAGACGTCAAGTCCACTGGGGCGCCCAATTATGTAAGAGATCACTGGCAAAGCCGAGTATTACATGCCCGATGGCCTGGGGGAACACCTGATTGTGCACCTTTGTGTGACCCGGCCGGGCGGAAGCGGCTGCCGGTTCGTGTGGCACAATCGGGGAACGGGTGACCCCCGTACCCCTCAAGAGACGACCGTCAACGGCGACGGCCCCCGGCGGCTACCGAAGCCAGGGCTTTCGTTCTCTTGACGGCGTCGCACGAAGGAACTCGTCCTTTCGACACTGGGGTCGCTGTGACCGTTACGCCTACTTCCTTGGACTCTCTCGACCTGGATCCCGCTTTCGCGCTGCATCGCGGCGGCAAGCTGGAGGTCCGCTCCACCGTCCCGGTCCGCGACGCCGACGACCTGTCGCTCGCGTACACCCCGGGGGTCGCCCGAGTCTGCACCGCCATCGCCGACAACCGCGACCTGGTCAACGACTACACCTGGGTCTCCAACGTCGTGGCCGTGGTCTCCGACGGCACCGCGGTCCTGGGGCTCGGCGACATCGGGCCCGCCGCCGCCATGCCCGTGATGGAGGGCAAGGCCCTGCTGTTCAAGCAGTTCGCCAACGTCGACGCGGTGCCGATCTGCCTCGACTGCACCGACGTGGACGCGATCGTCGAGACCGTGGTCCGGCTCGCGCCGTCGTTCGGCGGCATCAACCTTGAGGACATCAGCGCTCCCCGCTGCTTCGAGGTGGAGGAGCGGCTGCGGGCGCTTTTGGACATCCCCGTCTTCCACGACGACCAGCACGGGACCGCCATCGTGGTCCTCGCCGCGCTGCGCAACGCGGCCCGCCTCACCGGGCGGTCCCTGGGCGAGCTGCGCGCGGTGGTGGCCGGCGCCGGAGCCTCCGGCGTGGCCGTCTCGCGGATCCTGCTGAACGCCGGGATCGGCGACATCGCGGTCTCCGACTCCAAGGGCATCATCCACGCCGGCCGGGATGACCTGAACCCGGTCAAGCGGGCGCTGGCCCGCGACACGAACAAGCTGGGCCTGTCCGGCTCGACCGAGCAGGCGCTCGCCGGCGCCGACGTGTTCGTCGGCCTGTCCGGGTCTACCATCTCGGAGCAGGCCATCGCGGCGATGGCGCCGGACTCGATCGTGTTCGCGCTGTCCAACCCCACCCCGGAGGTGGACCCCTCGGTGGCGGGCCGGTACGCCCGCGTGGTCGCCACCGGCCGGTCCGACTACCCCAACCAGATCAACAACGTGCTGGCCTTCCCCGGGGTCTTCCGCGGTGCGCTCGACGTCCGCGCGACCACGATCACGGAGAACATGAAGGTGGCGGCGGCGGACGCGCTGGCGGCCGTGGTCGGGGACGACGTCTCCGAGAACTACGTCATCCCCTCGCCCTTCGACGAGCGGGTCGCCCCCGCGGTGATCGCCGCCGTCGCGCGGCAGGCCAGGGAGGACGGCGTCGCCCGGAAGTAGTCCTCCGGCAGTTCGCGTAGGGCCGCGCGTCGCGTTACCACACGGCGCGCGGCCCTTCGTCTTCTTGTCGTCAAGGCTGTCAAGACTTGGGAATCCCGTTACGCCGTCACGGTAAGTGCTATAAAGAAAGCTCTCCGTAACCAAATCGGCTATTGCCTGTCCCGGTTGGAGAGCGATGCGACGTGACCCCAACCGCCTGCTCCAGCAGCACCTCGCCGAATCCGGTCTGTCCCGCAAGGGCCTGGCCCGCCGGCTCAACGATCTCGGCTCGGCCCGGGGGCTGCGGGGGATGCGGTACGACCACGGTTCCGTGCTGCGCTGGATCGGCGGCCGCCTCCCGCGCGAACCGGTTCCCGGCCTGCTGGCCGAGATCTTCTCGCTGCGGCTGGGGCGGCAGGTGTCCAGGGAGGACATCGGCATGCCGCGTGGAAAGGTCCCTGCCGATCTGGGACAGGAGTTCCCCCATTCGTGGGAGGAGGGTGTGGCAAGCGTGACAGCACTGTGGAGGGCCGACGTCGAGCGGCGCAGATTCCTGCTCGACTCCACCTTCGCCCTGGGAGCGGGCTCGGCGGGCATCGTCGGCTGGCTGGCGGCGCCCGCCGGGGAGCGGCTCTCCGCGAACGGGCCGCGCCGGGTCGGGCCCTCGGACGTGGCCGCGATACGCGAGGTCACCCGGTCGTTCGGCGAGCTGGACAACCGGTTCGGCGCCGGCAGCGTCCGCGGCCCGGTCGTGCGCTACCTGCACACCGCCGTGACCCCGCTGCTGCGCGAGGGCGCGTACGGCGAGGCCACCGGGCGCGCGCTGGCGACCGCCACGGCCGAGCTGACCCGGCTGGCGGGATGGATGGCCTACGACCTGGAGCAGCACGGGCTGGCCCAGCGCTACCTGATCCAGGCGCTCGGCCTGGCGCGCGGCGCGGGCGACCACGCCCTGTGCGGCGAGATCCTGGCCGGGATGAGCCATCAGGCCGTCTACATCGGGCATCCCCGGCACGGGCTGGAGCTCGCCAGGGCGGCCGTCGCGGCGGCCCGGCGCTCGGGGGTCGGCTCGCTGCTGGCCGAGGCCCGGGTGCTGGAGGCGCACGCGCTGGCCCTGCTGGGGGAGCGCACGGCGTGCGGCACCGCCCTGCACGAGGCGGAGGTCGCCTTCGACAGGCGCAGGCCGCAGGACGAGCCCGGCTGGATCGGTTACTTCGATGAGGCCTATCTGGCCGCGAAGTCCGCCCACTGCCTGCGCGACCTCGGCGACGGGACGAGCGCCGTACGGCACGCCCGGCGCTCGCTGGTGATGGACGGGCGCTACGTGCGCGGCAAGATGTTCAACCTCTCGCTGCTCGCCACGTCCCTGATCCAGGAGGGCGAGCTGGAAGAGGCATGCCAGGTCGCGTCGTCGGCCCTCGACCTCGCCGAGGGCATCCAGTCGGCGCGCACCCGGACGTACGTGGCGGACATGTGCCGCCGGTTCGCGCCGTACGCGGCGGAGCCGCAGGTGGCGGAGCTGCTGGAGCGCGGCCGGGGCCGTACGGCGAGCAGGGCGGCCGCGGACAAGGTGGCGGTCGGCGTCTGAGGGCGCCTCATCGGCCGGATCACACCCGGCCCGGCGTGGCCGGTCGTGACGAGCGTGCGACGGCTCCGGGGTCCCCGTTCATGCGGGCGGCGCGCCCATGTCGACGGCCGGTCAGCCGGCGCGGCGGGCCGCGCTGTAGACCTGGAACAGCTCTCCGTCGAAGTACGGCGACAGGCCGATGCCGGTACGGGAGAGTGCGATGGTCAGGCCGTTCAGGTAGCCCAGGCCGCGCACCCCCCGGTATCCGGCCAGCCACGGCGACCCGGAGGCGGCGGCGAAGGCCGCGTGCACGGCGACCAGGTCGTCGGCCCTCCTCGACAGGTCCTGGGCCAGGAAGGGCTTGCGGTAGGCCTGGCTGAGCCCCTTCGCGGGCCCTCCGGAGGTCCGCAGGGAATAGCCGAAGATGGCGAGCGGCCGGTCGACCGGCAAGTTGTAGGCGAGCCCCTGCCCGCCGACCTTGTCGCCGAGGCGTCCGGCAGGCAGCAGCTTGATCCCGGTGAAGCCGGTGGCCGTGCGGAACTTGGGCCCGGCGGAGAACGCCGCGTACTGCGCGGCGTCGCGCAGCGTGACGGGCTTGGGCAGCACGCCGGTGTGGACGCTGACGAACGCGTAGTCGCGGTCCAGATCGCCGTACCTGGTGAAGTCGCTGTGGGCGAAGGCCTGCTTGCCCGCGTAGACGCCCCACGGCATGCCGCCGCCGGCATACCCGGGAATGAAGATCCAGTTCCGGTAGGGCCTGGGGCCGGACCCGCCCGTCGATGTGGTGGCGTACACGCAGTGCCCCGCCGTCGCCACGAGGTTGCGGTGGTTCGACTGTACGGATGTGCCCGCGCACCAGTGGGGCCGGCCGTCGGTGCCGACGAAGAAGACCTTGCCCGTCGTCCGCGGCAGATTGACGTTCTTGGAGGAGCCGCCGGCCCGCCTGACCCCGGCCGAGGCGGGCACCACGCCCCGCACGCCTCCGGGGGCGGGCCCGCCGGACGTGACGGGGGTGGCCTCGCCCCCGGCCGGCGCGGAGGCGGGAGTCGCGACGGCGAGCGGGTGTCCGCCGTCCCTGAGCCAGTAGGCCAGCACCGAGGCCACCTTCGCACCGGAGGCGAGAGGCGTCGTCACGGTGATCTCGTAACCGTGGGCGGGCACCGCCGTCCCGATGACGAGCGATGCCGCTGCCGCCGCACCCCACAGCGGGGGGAGGATGCGCTTCAACGGATCTCCTTGCAGTGGAACGTCTCCCGCGCCCCACATCTGAATGGGCTGCGAAGGAACATACAGCGATGCGGATCAAGTCGGGAAAACAACGCGGCGGCTCGTCTACCCGAAAACGCCGAAGTGCCCCGCCGCGGCGCGGCGAGGCACTCCCGGGGGTTGCTCACACGTGTGCCGTGAGGCTCGGGGTCTGCTGGGCGAACGTGATGACGATGTCCCGGCCGTTGGCGTAGCTGACCACCGGGCGCCCGAGCATGTCACCCGCCCTGCGGGCGACCGTCTGCCACAGATCGACCATCTCGGCGCTGTCGGCGGTGATCCTGAACCTCCCCTTCTCGGCGAGGTGCCCGGCCACGAGCTGGGCGAAGTTCGCCTCGGCGCGGGCTCTCTCATCCGCGTTCAGCGGGGTGCGCCGGACGGCCGGTCGCGTGTCGTACGGGTGGGTCATCGCTGATCTCCTCGCGGTCGTCGTCCGCCCATCATGCCGGCGGCCGTGCGGGCGGAGGATCCCGCAAGGCGCGCACCGGGGAGGTCAAGGTCAGCCGGTGCCCTGCTTGCTCGCCTCGGTGTAGACCCGCTGGGTCATCTGGTTGAAGTACGGCGTGGAGACGGCGTCGAGACGCCCGCCGCCGTTGAGGTTCCAGGTCAGGCTGGTGATCCCGCTGAGGTAGCCGGTCCGCTTGCCGGGGTCGTAGCCGGTCACCCAGGGGCCGCCGCTCGCGCCGGCGGTGAACGGGCAGCCCGGCAGCCGCACCCCGTGTTCGAGCTGCCACGTGGGCGCGCTGACGAACTTCTTCTCGGTGGTGCCCTTGCACGACTTCACCGACTGGCCGTTGTACGGGCGGCTGCCGTCGGGATTGGCGCCGGCCGGGTAGCCGAACACGTAGGTCGGCCGGCCGAGGGACTTGCCGGAGGCGAAGCGGAAGGCGCCGACCCTGTCCTCCAGGCGGCCCACGTCGACCGCCCGGTACTTGAGCCGGCCGTTCTCGACGTACGGCTGCCACGTGAAGCCCCGGTGCACGGTCACGAAGGCGTAGTCGCGGTCGAAGTCGCCCTGGCCCGCGAAGTCCTCCTGCATGTAGAGGGTGTGGCCGACGAAGATCCCGGAGGGGGCGACGCCGTCGTGGTAGCCGGGGATGAACACCCAGTTCTCCACCGGCTTGTCCTGGGCCAGCGCGTACGCGCAGTGGCCGGCGGTGGCGACGAGGTTGCGGTGGGCGGAGTGCACCGCGGAGGCGGAGCACCAGTACTCCTTGTCGCCGACCTTGAAGAACACCTTGCCCACCATCGGCGGGGCGGCCACGGGCGGGGGCGTCGCGGTGTGCGGCGCCCTCGCGTGCGGTGTCGCGCCTCCCGGGCCCACCTCCGCCGCGGAGGGCGTGTTCTTCGTGGTCGGCGACGGCTTGGTGCTCGGCACGTAGCTGCTCGCCTGCTTCAGCCGCTCCGGGCTCCAGTACGCCGCCACCCGCTGCTCGGCCGCCTCGCTGGGGGCGAGCGGGAAGGTGCTCACCCCGTGCTTGCCGATGCCGGTCACGGCGGAGACCGTCGTCGTCGTGGCGGCGTTCGACGCGGCGGTCGCGGGTACGGCCGGTCCCTGGCCCCACAGCACGGCGACCGCACTCGCGGTGGCGACGATGCCACCGGCGGCGAGCGCGAACTTTCTGGTCACCGTGGAGCCTCTCGGAGCGGAGATATGGATAGTAAGGGGTGATTTTTCCAGATCCACACCGTTGCGGGACAGCTTCTTGCCCACCTCGTTATGAAACGAGCGGAACCGATGCGGTCTGTGGTACGTCAGATTTCTTTGCGGTCCGGAGTGGACGCTTGCCCGGCGCGCCTCCCCCGAGAACCCTGGTACCAGCGGAAACGGGGGGATGGTATGAGACCGCTGCTTGTTCTACTGGCCGGTACGGCACTGGCCGCCGGCCCCTCTGTCCAGGTCTGGGCCGACGCCTCCGGTGACGACGGAGCGGCCGCCCGATCCGGGCCGCGCGGGTACGTGAACTCCGTACAGGAGGGGGCGACGCCGCGACGGGGAGCCGTGACGCCGGTGCGTGCGCGGACGTCCGTGTGGGGAACGCCGCCCGGGCGAGCGGGCGCGCCGGCGGGGCGGACGGGAACGGTGCCGGCTCCACCGCCGCTCGAGGTCGCCCGGCGCCCGACACGGGTGCCGGTCTCCCAGGTGCGGGCGGTGATCCTGACCGTCGCGAACGGCGAGCAGGCCGACCCGCCGACCCGGTCGACCTTCCTGAGCTGCCGCCCGGTGGGCGGCTCGCACCCCTCCCCGGAGAAGGCGTGCGCCAGGCTGAACAGGACGGGCACCGACCTGGGCAAGGCGATGAACCCCACCGAGCCCTGCACGATGATCTACGCACCTGTCACGGTCACCGCCAGCGGTATCTGGGACGGGAAGTACTTCCAGTTCCGGCGTACCTTCGGCAACGACTGTGAGAAGCGGTCGGCCGCCGGGGCGTTGTTCGACTTCTGATAAGGACAGTCGATCAAATTCGGCGTACAGAGAGCGTAAAGGGATTGCCATGCCGGCCCGGGGGCCCGGGCGTCCGCGGCGAGCCGCGCGGTCACCCGGGCCCGGCGGGGCGCACGCGCGGTGTCGCGAGCCGGGCAAGTCTGGCGAAAGCCGGCATGCGAGGCGCATGTGTTTCGCGGGCCGGGTGTGCCTGGCGAGGCGGGCGGGTCACAACGGGCCCGGTGTGCCGGCCGGAGTAATGTTCTGGCATGTTCGCCGTCACCGCCACACAGACCGATCCGGACGACCCGCTCAAGGGCCTGACGCTCGGAGAGCACCCCGAGCCCGCCGTACCGGAGGGATGGACGACCGTCACGGTCCGGGCCGCCGCGCTCAACCATCACGACCTGTGGACCCTCAAGGGTGTGGGGATCAGCCAGGACCGGCTGCCGATCGTGCTCGGCTGCGACGCGGCGGGGGTGGACGAGGACGGCAACGAGGTCATCGTCCACTCCGTCATCGGCACGCCCGTCAACGGGGACGAGACGCTCGACCCGGCGCGTTCGCTGCTGTCGGAGAAGTACGACGGGACGTTCGCGGAGAAGGTCGCGGTGCCCCGCCGCAACCTGGTGCCCAAGCCCGCGGCGATCTCCTTCGAGGAGGCCGCGTGCCTGCCCACGGCTTGGCTGACGGCCTATCGCATGCTCTTCGACAAGGCCGGGCTGGAGCCGGGCTCGACCATCCTGGTCCAGGGCGCGGGCGGCGGCGTGGCGACCGCGCTGATCGCGCTGGGCCGGGCCGGCGGCTTCCGCGTCTGGGCGACCAGCCGCTCGCAGGAGAAGCGGGAGCGGGCACTCGCCCTCGGCGCCGACCGGGTGTTCGAGACGGGGGAGCGGCTGCCCGAGCGGGTGGACGCCGTCATGGAGACGGTCGGCCAAGCCACATGGAAGCACTCCCTCAGCTCCCTTCGCCCGGGCGGCCGGATCGTCACCTGCGGCGCGACGAGCGGCATGGTCGCCGAGACCCAGCTCGCGCAGGTCTACTTCCTGCAGAAGTCGATCATCGGATCCACGATGGGAACGCGCGAGCAGCTCGCGCGGCTCGCGGTGTTCCTGGAGCAGACGGGCGTCCGGCCGGTGATCGACCGGGTGCTGCCGCTCACCGAGGCGGCGGAGGGATTTTCCGCCATGCACCGGGGCGAGATCTTCGGCAAGGTGGTCTTCACGCTCTGACGGGCATCGGCCGGGGAGGGTGGTGCTCTCGCCTCCACCCTCTTCCGCCGGATGGCCTGCGGGCGTTACGGCCGCCGGGTGGCCGCCCTCTCAGCGGCGCATCGCCCGGCGGATACGCTCGGCGGCCTCGTCGAGGGCGGCCCGGCACTCGTCGAGGGCCCGCTCGTCCGGCACGCCCGCGGCGGTGGACCGGTGGACGTCGGCGACGAACTCACCCAGCATCCGGCTGAACGCGGCGTCACGATCACCCGGCCGGCCCCGGCCGAACCCCCAGGACTCCTCCCAGATCCGGCGCCATTCCCGCTGCCAGCGCTCGCTCTCCTCCAGCCACCGGTACTTGTGGCGGCGCCACTCCTCCTTCTGCCTGCGCCACTCCTGCTTGGCGTGGTCGCGCTGCCGCCGCCACTCGTCCCGCTGCTCACGCCGTACGTCGTGGCTCTCGCGGCCGATGTCCCTGGCCATCCGGGTGAGCTCCTCGCGCAGGGAGCGTACGGTCTGCCGTACGTCCTCCTTGACCTCACGCGCGATGTCCTGGACCGATGCGGTGATCTCCTGTTCCAGCTCGGCCAGCTCGTCCAGCCGGGCGTTCAGCTCGGCCCGCCCCTTGTCGGTCAGCGTGAAGACCTTCTTGCCGTTCACGACCTCATGGGTGACCAGGCCCTCGTCCTCCAGCCGGGCCAGCCGGGGATAGATCGTGCCGGGAGAGGGGGAGTAGACGCCGAGGAACCGGTCCTGCAGGAGCCGGATGACCTCGTAGCCGTGCTTCGGGCTCTCCTCCAGCAACTTCAGCAGGTACAGCCGCAACCGGCCGTGCCCGAACACCGGACTCATTCCGCCGCCTCGCCTTCGGCTGGGTACGGCATACACCGGACGCCGTGTTCCCCGGCTCGCTCGCTCATACTTCCTCCTCTGCTCGCCTGCGCGCGGGCTGCCCGCACAGCAGGGTGACGGCGCCGGACATCGTGGTCGCCGAAAGGGACGCCATGCCGCCGCCCAGACGGCCGCCGAGCGAGCGGACGCCGGGCATCGTGGTGGCGTACAACTCGGGGAAGGCCGACTCGATGATGCCTGTGGTCGAGTGGATGGACACGTCGGCGTTCACGTCCTGCGGGAGCCGTACGACGATCGCGCCCGACATGCTGTGCAGCGTGACGTGACCGGTGGGCTCCAGCTCCAGGTCGGCGGTGATCCGCCCGGACACCGTGTTCGCGCGCAGTCGCCGCGGCCGGCCCGCGGCCACGGTGAGATCGCCGGAGACGCTGGAGAAGGACAGGTCGCCGGCCAGTCCCCGGCTCTCCACCGAGCCCGAGACCGTCTCGGCCTGCACCTCGCCGCTGACGCCGTCGAGGACGACCTCACCCGACACGCTCTTCACGCCGGTGATCCCCTCCATGCCCGCCACCACGGCGGAGGCGGAGACGACACCGGCCTGGACGGGACACATCCTCGGCACCGTCAGCGTCAGCGTGGTGCTGCGCGGGCCCGGCCGCAGCCACCCCAGGATCCCGTCCCATGTCAGGTCCTTGTACGCGACCGTCAGCCGGCCGTCGTCGTCCTGGGTCACCACCAGCGGTGCGCCGTCCACCTCGGTGACTTCGAGGGCCGCTGGGCCGTCACTGGCCAGGACGGCCAGCCTGCCCGCCACGACGCGCACGTTGAGCGCGGTGACCCCTTCGAACGTGAGGCGTCCCGGAGCGTCGATCGTCCATTGGGGCATCGCCAGGCCCTTCCGTGCGAAGTCCTGCGTCCGCGCGAGTCGGCGTCCACGCGAACGAATCATCCATAAACACGATATATCTCGACGATCGGAAGTCAAGATGTATCGCGTTTTCCGGGCCGGGGCTCTGGTGGCGCATCGATCACCGGCCCGTGGCCGGGGACGTGGCGTACGGCCGGCTCCGGGCCTCCGCGGCCGTCGCCCGCCTCGCCGGCCGCCTTCGGTCACATGGACCTCGGAGCCGTGAGTGATCCGCTCTCCCCGGCCAACGCTCCCGTCACTCGCTCGCGCCGGAGCTCCGCGCCGGACGTCCTCGCCCGGCCGTCCTCGCCCGGCTGTCCTTGCCCGGCCGTTCTCGCCCGCCCGGCCACGCCCGGCCGGCCTCGTCAGTCGTCCTCGTCAGTCGTCCTCGTCCAGGCGGGCGAGCCAGGTGGCCAGCCGATCGACGGGAACCTCGAACTCGGGGTTGAGGTCCACGAATTCGCGCAGCCGCTCCGCGAGCCAGCCCATGCTGACCTCCTCCTCGCCGCGACGCTCGACGAGCTCCTCGATCCCCCTATCGGTGAAGTACATGCCTTGCTCCAGTCACTTACCTGATCATGGAGAGAGGTCCCCCACGGGCGTGGGGGACCTCCTCAGTCATGCGGGACCTTCGATCAGCCGAAGACCTCGTTCAGAAGGGCGTGCAGCTCCTCGTCGTGCTTGGCGTGCGAGCCGACGGCGGGCGAGGAGTTCGGCGTACGCGAGATCCGGCGGAAGACGCGGCCCCCGAGCAGGTCGGGCTTCTCCACCATCTTCAGGCTGAGGTACGGCCACGGGCCCATGTTCACGGGCTCGTCCTGCACCCAGATCAGCTCCGCGTCCGCGCTATAGCGGGCCAGCTCGGCCTTGAGCGGGTTCTCCGGGAACGGGTAGAGGCGCTCCAGGCGCACCAGCGCCATGTCCTTCCTGCCGTCCTTCTCGCGCCGCGCCAGCAGGTCGTAGTAGATCCTGCCCGAGCAGACCACGATCTTCCGGACCGCCGACGGGTCCACCGCCGAGTCGCCGATGACCGGGCGGAAGGCGCCGGAGGTGAACTCCGAGGTGGCCGAGGCCGCCGCCTTGAGCCGCAGCAGCGACTTGGGCGTGAACACGATCAGAGGCTTGCGCCGCTGCGACAGCACCTGCCAGCGCAGCAGGTGGAAGTAGTTCGCCGGGGTGCTCGGCTGCGCCACCGTCATGTTGTCCTGGGCGCACAGCTGCAGGTAGCGCTCGATGCGGGCGGAGGAGTGGTCCGGGCCCTGGCCCTCGTAGCCGTGCGGCAGCAGCAGCACGACCGAGGAACGCTGACCCCACTTCTGCTCGCCCGACGAGATGAACTCGTCGATGATCGACTGGGCGCCGTTGGCGAAGTCGCCGAACTGCGCCTCCCAGGCGACCAGGGCGTCCGGCCGGACCGTGCTGTAGCCGTACTCGAAGCCCATCGCGGCGAACTCGCTCAGCAGCGAGTCGTACACGTAGAACTTCGTGGTGCCGTGGTTGAACGCCTTGAGCGGGGTGTGCTCCTCGCCGGTGTGCCGGTCGACCAGCACGGCGTGGCGCTGGCCGAAGGTGCCGCGGCGGGAGTCCTGGCCGACGAGGCGGACCGGGTGGTCGTCGAGGAGCAGCGAGCCGAACGCGAGCAGCTCGCCGGTCGCCCAGTCGACGGCGTCCTCGTTGATCATCGTGGCGCGGCGCTGCAGCACCGGGGCGAGGCGCGGGTGGACGGTGAAGCCCTCGGGCAGGTTGAGCTGGGTCTCGATGACCCGCTTGATGACCTCCTCGGAGATCGCCGTCTTGGTGTCCTCGTGCGACCACGGGATCACCTCGTCGGGCTCGGGAACCACGACGGAGCCGGGCGCCGGCGGGTTCTTGGCGGCCTCGCGGGTCTCGGTGAAGGCCCGCTCGAGCTGCTCCTGGTAGTCGCGCAGCGCCTGCTCGGCCTCGTCGACGGAGATGTCCCCGCGGCCGATGAGGGCCTCGGTGTAGAGCTTGCGGACCGAGCGCTTGGCGTCGATGAGGTCGTACATCAGCGGCTGCGTGAAGGCCGGGTTGTCGCCCTCGTTGTGACCGCGGCGCCGGTAGCAGACCATGTCGATGACGACGTCCTTGCGGAACGCCTGGCGGTACTCGTAGGCGAGCCGGCCGACCCGCACCACCGCCTCGGGGTCGTCGCCGTTCACGTGGAAGATCGGCGCCTGGATCATGCGCGCGACGTCGGTGGCGTACACGCTCGACCGCGAGGACGCGGGGGAGGTGGTGAAGCCGACCTGGTTGTTCACGACGATGTGCACGGTGCCGCCGGTGCGGTAGCCGCGCAGCTGGGACAGGTGCAGGGTCTCGGCGACCACGCCCTGACCGGCGAACGCCGCGTCGCCGTGGACGAGCACCGGCAGGACGGTGAAGCCCTCCTCGCCGCGCTCCAGCAGGTCCTGCTTGGCCCGGACCACGCCCTCCAGGACGGGGTCGACGGCCTCCAGGTGCGACGGGTTCGCCACCACCGAAGTCTTGATCTTGTCGCCGCTGGGCGCGACGAAGTCGCCGCTCGCGCCGAGGTGGTACTTCACGTCGCCGGAGCCGTGCGCGCTGCGCGGGTCGATGTTGCCCTCGAACTCGCCGAAGATCTGCGCGTACGACTTGCCCACGATGTTGGCCAGCACGTTGAGCCGGCCGCGGTGGGCCATGCCGATGACGACCTCGTCGAGGTGCTCCTCGGCCGCGGCGCTGATCACCGAGTCGAGCAGCGGGATCAGCGACTCGCCGCCTTCGAGCGAGAACCGCTTCTGGCCGACGTACTTGGTCTGCAGGAAGGTCTCGAACGCCTCGGCGGTGTTGAGCCGGCGCAGGATGCGCAGCTGCTCCTCGCGGGTGGGCTTGGCGTGCGGCCGCTCGACCCGCGCCTGGATCCAGGCCCGCTCCTCGGGGTTTTGGATGTGCATGTACTCGATGCCGACGGTGCGGCAGTACGAGTCACGCAGCACGCCGAGGATGTCGCGCAGCTTCATCAGCGGCTTGCCGCCGAAGCCGCCCGTCGGGAACTCGCGCTCCAGGTCCCACAGCGTCAGGCCGTGCGACTGGATGTCGAGGTCGGGGTGCTTGCGCTGGCGGTACTCCAGCGGGTCGGTGTCGGCCATGAGGTGGCCGCGGACCCGGTAGGCGTGGATGAGCTCGAGCACCCGGGCGGACTTGGCCACGTCGTCGTCGTGCGTGGCCGAGATGTCCGGCACCCAGCGGACCGGCTCGTACGGAATGCGCAGCGACTCGAAGATGTCGTCGTAGAAGTTGTCGGCGCCGAGCAGAAGCTGGTGGATGCGGCGCAGGAACTCGCCCGACTGGGCGCCCTGGATGATCCGGTGGTCGTAGGTGGAGGTGAGCGTCATCACCTTGCTGATGGCCAGGCGGGCCAGCGTCTCGGCCGAGGCGCCCTGATACTCCGCCGGATACTCCATCGCACCGACACCGATGATCGTGCCCTGGCCGGGCATGAGCCGCGGCACAGAGTGGACCGTGCCGATCGTGCCGGGGTTCGTGAGGGAGATCGTGGTGCCCTGGAAGTCCTCCACGCTGAGCTTGCCCGCGCGGGCCTTGCGCACGACGTCCTCGTACGCCACCCAGAACTGGCGGAAGTCCATCGTCTCGGCCTGCTTGATCGAGGGCACGAGCAGCTGGCGGGTGCCATCGCTCTTCTGCACGTCGATCGCGAGGCCGAGCCCGACGTGCTCCGGCTTGACGAGCACCGGCTTGCCGTCCACCTCGGCGTACGAGTAGTTCATCTCAGGCATGGACTTGAGCGCCTGGACGACCGCGTAACCGATGATGTGCGTGAAGGAGACCTTGCCGCCGCGACCGCGGGACAGATGGTTGTTGATGACGATGCGGTTGTCGATCAGCAGCTTCGCGGGGATCGCCCGGACGCTGGTGGCCGTGGGGACGGCGAGCGAGGCCTCCATGTTGGCGGCGGTGCGCGCGGCGGCGCCGCGCAGCTTCTCCTCCACCGCGCCCGCCGGGGCCTGCTCCTTGGCGGGCGCCTTGGCCTCGGGCTTCGGCTGCGGCTTGGGCTTCTGCGGCGCCGTCTTCGGAGCCGGGCTCACCGGTGCGGGAGCCTCCGGCGCGGCCGTCGCGGTCGCGCCGTTGGCGGCGCCTGCGGACGTGGACGGAGCGGGTTTTGCCGTCCCGTTGTAGTCAGCGAAGAAGTGCCACCAGGCCTGATCAACAGACTCGGGATCTTCGAGATACTTCTGGTACAACTCGTCGACAAGCCATTCGTTTTGCCCAAAGCTTGCCAGCGGGTTTGACCGCGACGACTCAGACGACACGGCGGAAATCGCCCTCTTCCGCAGATCGGCGTTGATGTTTGGTGAACCTGTCCAAGGCTACTCGCCTCGCACACCGACGCGCGCCTCGGCGGGACGCGGGTCCCGGCCCATCCTCCCAGGATCGATAAAACAGGTCACGCGCGGATAGCCCGTCTGGGTGGTGGGGTATCCCTGACCCTCTGGTCACAAGGACCGGGTCAGCCGATGAGCCGTGACTCGATCCGGACATTGGGTGCTATATCGGTCAGCATACCCGCGAGGTCGTCGCCCGCGGCACGCAATTCGTCCAGGGAGAGCGGCTCCAGGCGCTCCAGGAGGAAGAGCGCGTCCACCGTCTCCTCGGTGATCCTCGTCCGCACGCACTGCCGCCAGTTCCACCGCCGGCAGGTGACGCCCGCGTCGTCGCGCCACACCACCTCGCCGATCTCGGGGTCGCCCAGCGCCTCCTCCGAGCGTTCGTCACCCGCGGCCCGCACCAGCCGGGCGGTGCCCTGGTAGCGGCGCAGGTCCTCCCCGCCGATCGGCAGGCCGTGCCGTACGGACACGGCGTTGTAGGCGTCGACGACCAGGTTGATCTCCGGGAGCGGCATCCGGCGGATCAGCGCGTCGACCGACGGCCGGGTGCGCTGTGGCTTGGCGCCGAACGCGCGATAGGCCGCCCGCCAGGCTTCGATCCTCTCGTCGTCGAGCGGTGGGGCGTCGGCCGCCGCACCGGCCAGCCAGGCCCGTGACCGGTCGTCGGACGGCCCGTTGCGCAGGCCGTACGCGCCGATCACCAGAACGGCGAAGTCCGGACGCAGCGCCGTGACGGCGTCGTCCACCCAGATGGCATCAATCACATCGGACAGCCTACGTTCCCGTTGTGCACGTGGCGTTGCGGTCGTGTGTGGGCGCTGTCACATGCGGTGCCGTACGTGGTCCCGCGCCGGAGGCCGGGCGGTAGAGTCGGGCCTCATGCCGCAAAGGCCGCGAGTGCTCGCCGTACAAAACGCCGCGGAGGGGGGTCCCGGGCGGTTCGGGGAATGGCTGGACGCCGCCGGGGTCGCCGTCGACGTGGTCACCGCCTTCGACGGGTCCGCCCTCCCGCCACGGCTGGAGCACGACGGCCTTGTCGTGCTCGGGGGCGGATATCTGCCGGACGACGACGACAGGGCGCCCTGGCTGCCGGCCACCCGCGCGCTCGTCGGGCAGGCCCTCGCCGGGTCGGTGCCGTTCTTCGGCATCTGCCTCGGCGGGCAGATGCTGGCCTCGGTCGGCGGCGGGAAGGTGCAGGGCGACGCGGGGGCGCCCGAGCACGGCAGCACCTCCATCAGCATGCGGGCCGAGGCGGCGGACGACGTGATCTTCGGCGGGCTGCCCGCCGTCGTACCGGCGATCGAGAACCACATCGACGCCATCACGGCCCTGCCGCCGGGCGCGGTCTGGCTCGCCGAGACCGAACGCTGCCCCTATCAGGCGTTCCGGCTGGGCGACCGCGCCTGGGGTGTGCAGTTCCATCCCGAGGTGCGGCCCGAACGCATCCGGCAGTGGGACGCCGAGTACACCCGCCGGCGAGGTCTCGACATCGACGCGCTGTACGCCGCCGCCGTGATCGATGACCCGTTCGCGCGGGCCGCCTGGGGTGCGGTGGCGTCCCGTTTCGCCGCCCTGGTCAAGGAGGGACCCCGGTAGGCCCGGGGAGCGCGTCCGTACATGGAACCGGCCCCCCCCCCCGCGCGCGCCCCGGCCCGGGGGCGGGGGGCCGCCGGGGCGCGCCGGGGGCGCC
>JADGHC010000051.1 GCA_019689655.1 Microbispora sp. | reverse complement strand
GGGGCGGCCCGGTGTCCAGCGCCTCGTCGAAGCCGCCGATGGCGAGCAGCGTCGCGCGGTCGAAAGCCATGTTCGCCCCGGCGCCGAAGATGCCGGCACCGCAGGGGAACAGCGCGTCGTCGAGCCGCGCCTGCCGGTAGCGGATGCGGTCGAAGCCGCGCCGGAAGCCGCCGCGCTGCTCGAAGAGGATCTGCGCCCGGCTGGACAGGGCATAGGGCAGCACCAGCCCGGTGAAGCCGCGCGCATCCGGGTTCTCCGACCAGGCCGCGTGCAGCCCGCCGAGCCAGCCGCGATCCACTACCACGTCGTCATCCACGAAGGCGAGGATGTCGCCGCGCGCCTCCCGCAGGGCGCGGTTGCGGGCGAAGTTCAGGCCTGGCTTCGGTTCCAGCACGTAGCGGATGCCGGGGAAGCCCTCCACGATGCGGCGGGTGGCGTCGTCCGGCGGGGCATTGTCGATGACGAGGATCTCAAAGCCGGCGGCCAGCGTCTCCGGCGGCGGATCGAGCGCACGGAGGGAGTCCAGGCAGCGGCGCAGCTGCTCCGGCCGGTTTCGGGTGCAGATGGCAACGGAAACCGGAAGCATCGGCGTCCGGGACGGCGCCGGCCCCAGCTCCTCCCGGAGCCGGTCCTGCAGGACCCGCGCTGCGGCCTCCCGGGAGATCAGGCGGGCGATCTCCTCGGCCCCGATGCGGGAGCGGCTGCCGCGTTCCTGGAGGAGAAAGCCGACCAGCCGTCGCTTCCGCCGCAGGATGAGCGCGATGCCGGCCTCGCCATCCCGGAATTCGATGGAGGGCGGAGGCGCTTCGACATCGAGTTCGAGCATGCGGTAGCTGACGTCATCCATGCAGCGGGACGACCCTCATGCTGCGATATGCCGGTTGACGGTCCGGCTGCATGCCGCGGCTGCGCGACCTGCTGGAAGCATGGCGCCATTCCTTGCCTTGTTGCCGTTCACCTTGCAGGCGGGTTCCGGACCATCCGGCTGGCTTCAAAACCATTCGCCGCCACGGTTCCTGAGGTGTTGTGGCATCGTGATAGACGGCACGATAGGCGTGAGCCAATGCCAGCTACAGCTTCCGCCAATAAAACTTATGTCATGCCCATCCCTGGCGACTGCCGTAACAGCTCCGGACCGAGGACTGCGGCGGCTGTATCCTTCCTCTTTTTTGAGACCTACTTTTCTGGAATGATCGCAGACAGGGGGAACCCACCCGGCGCTACGGCGTTGTCTCGTTGTCGCTTGGTTTCCGCTATGTTTCGACATGCGGGAGCCGGAGTGACCGAGGGGCCAGCCTAACCCGCTGACCCCTTGTTTTTTGCGCGGCATCCGGCCTGCCCCGCGGGGCAGGGGCGGCGGGCGCACTCTCCGCCCCTCGCCGCGTTGAATCGGCCGAGCCATCCAGGATGAGGAGGGATCCGGCCATGTCCGATGCGAGCGATGCCCCGGGCGCTCGCGATCCCGGCGATGCCGTGCCGCCCGGCGTTGCGGCGGAGGTGCCGGCGCCGCTGACCGAGACGGACGAGCAGGTGCTGCACCAGTTGCAGAATGTCGGCGATCCGACCGCGGGCGGCGCCCCGCCGCATGCCGGCTACACGGCGGAGGAAAGGCGGAATATCGAGCGCGTCCGCGAGTACATGCGCATCATCTTCGATCCGAAGCTGGCCAGCGGTGAGGCGGTGGCGCATCTTTGCGCCCCCGGCAATCGCTTCATTGCCCCGTCCACCTTCCCGGACATCCAGACTCTGGAGGACTATGCCGAGGCGCATGCCAGGCTGATGCGGGAGGTGAGCGACCTGCGCCTGCTCCGCTTCGACGTGCTCTTTGCCAAGGGGGACCGCGTGTGCCTGCGCTACACGGCGGAGGGCAGCCATTCCGGGGCACCGCACGGGCCGATCCCCCCGAGCGGGCGGGAGGCGCAGTGGACGGCGAGCGCCATCTTCAAGGTCGAGAACGGCATGCTGGTCGAACTCATCAAGGACTGGAACAAGCTGTCCATGTGGGAGCAACTGGGCTGGCCGCCGGAGGAATGCCTCTCGCATGGCGCCGGGTGACGTGGCCGGCGGGAGGCTTCCCGAAAACTCGAATGTCAATCTGCCCCATTCCATTGCTGCGGGCGCTGGTGCCAGCGCGGAGGAGGCGGAGGCAGCGATACCGGTGCGCCTTCCGCTGTTCGATGCCTTGCCTTTGCCGGCCACCCTGCTGGATCAGGCCGGCACGATCCTGCTCGTGAACGCGGCTTGACGGCACTCGGACCGTTTCATCGGCGACCGGGCCGGTCCGGGGGCGAAACCGGGGCAAAGCTGGCCGAGGGCGTGCGCGCCGTGCTATCGCATCAGCGTGACGATTTCGAGATGGAACACCCGGACCCCGCCCCCGGCGGGTAGCGGTGCTGGCGGGTCCTGGCCGTGCCCCAGGTGAAGGGGGAGGCGAGGGGGGGCGCCGTCCTGCGCACCGACACTACCGAGGCGAAGCACCCCGAGATCGAGGTCGGGGAGCGCGAGGCGCTGCTCCGCTCGGTGCTCGACACCGTGCCGGATGCGATCATCGTGATTGACGAGCACGGCATCATCCAGTCCTTCAGCGCCGCGGCCGAGCGCCAGTTCGGCTTTACCGCCGCCGAGGTCTGCGGGCGCAATGTCGCTATTCTGATGCCCTCTCCCTATCGGGAGGCGCATGACAGCTACATCCAGCGCTACCTTCGTACCGGCGAGCGGCGGATCATCGGCATCGGCCGCCTGGTCGTCGGCCAGCGGAAGGACGGCAGCACCTTCCCGATGGAGCTGGCAGTGGGCGAGGTGAACAGCGGCGGCCGCCGCCTCTTCACCGGCTTCGTCCGCGACGTGACCGAGCGGCAGGAGACAAGACAGCGATTGCAGGAATTGCAGTCGGAGCTGCTGCACGTCTCGCGGCTGAGCGCAATGGGCGAGATGGCAGCGACGCTGGCGCATGAGCTGAACCAGCCGCTGACCGCGACGACGAATTACCTGCGGGCCTGCCAGCGGATGCTGGATGCCCCCGGCACCCCGGATCTGGGCCGCATCCGGCAGGCCTTGGGGCTGGCCGCCGAGCAGACCCTGCGCAGCGGCCAGATCATTCGCAGGCTGCGGGAGTTTGTCGCCCGCGGCGAGACGGAGAAGCGGCCGGAGGATCCTGCCAAGCTGGCCGAGGAGGCAAGCGCCCTGGCCCTCGTCGGGGCCAAGGAGCGCGGGGTGAAGGTCCGGCTCCAGATCGACCAACAGGCGCCGCGGGTCTTCGTGGACAAGGTCCAGGTGCAGCAGGTGCTGCTGAACCTGATCCGCAATGCCATTGAGGCGATGAGTGGGACCGAGCGGCGCGAGCTGACCATCTCGGCCGCGCCGGAAGGGGAGATGGTGGCCTTCGGCGTGGCCGATACCGGCTCCGGCCTGACCCCGGAGGTCACCGCCCATCTGTTCCAGCCCTTCGTGACCACGAAGCGCGAGGGCATGGGCATCGGGCTTTCGATCTGCCGGACGATCATCGAGGGCCATGGCGGCCGGATCTGGACCGAGCCGAATCCGGGAGGGGGAACGGTGTTCCGCTTCACCGTCCCCGCGGCTGCCCCTGAGAGCGAGGGCGGGATCGACTGACCGCCGCGGCCCGCCTGGGTGTGCTCAACGCCCGGCCGTCTGCCCGCTGGTGTTGCGCTGGATGTAGGTCTGGATCGTTTCCGGCAGGTGCTGGCTGATCCATTCCGCCATGCGGGTCTCCTCGTCCAGGCTTTGCTGGAGCAGCGCGGGCCCGCTGGTATCGCCCGCCGCCTCGGCCATCGTCAGCAGGCCGCGGTAGGATGCGATCTCGTAGTTCTCGAAAGCATAATTGGCGAAGGTGTTCTTCACCACCTCGTCCGGGGCCGGCGCATGTGCCAGCGCAAGGAGGTTGCCCATCAGGCCGAGGCCGGCGTCCTTCAGCGACGACTCGCTGGTGCCGAATTGGTTCAGGATCTGTTCGATCCGCTTGGCCTGGTTCCGTGATTCCTCGATGTGTTGGCGCATGCGCTTGGACATGGCCGGGTAGTTTTCCAAGCGCTCCACCTGGCGCTTCAGCAATTCGATGGCCTGATTTTCGAGCGCGTGGGCATTGCGCAGCCCGGTGATGTAGAGTTCCTTGTAGGAACTGGCCATGGGAGGGACCTCCGCCAATATGTGGCAGGGGAACACCCCGGGGATGGGGCGGTTTCTTCTCCAAAGGCAAGGGCTGGGCGTTTCACTGACGGCCGCTCTCGTGCTAAGAAGTATGGTGTGGGTCCTCGTAGCTCAGCCGGATAGAGCACCAGATTCCTAATCTGGGGGCCGTGGGTTCGAATCCCGCCGAGGACACCATTTCCCTCTACAAACTCGCTCTCTGGTTGCGGAGAGCGGCGCCTGGAACCGCAGGTTTCGCCAGGGTTAGCGCGGTGACCTGGGGAGTGCGGGACCGCAACGAGGCCACGAATCGCTCTCCGGATGGGCGATTCTCTCCGAACCTGGGGACTTAGCCGATTTAGTCCCAAGGTTCTGTTTCCTAAAAAACAAGAGCTTGTTGAGCACGAGCGAGATTATGCGTTAGCTTTCTGATTGGGCCAGCGTTCCGGCCTGGGCGCGAACTCACGAACGATAATCACCGCTATAACAGCCCGGATGCGCTGGTGTGAGGCCGCGTGAATCGCCCTCCAGCGCCGCTTCTCGCAAGAGCGAGGCGCTTGCCCCGTCAGCGATGCCCACCTACAGTCCACCACCCGCCGCCGCCTGATCACTGCTCACCCCCGCCAAGGAGCCCATCGCGCTCCTGCAACCGCAGCGGGACACGGCCTAGCCGTCCCACCTCGAAACGACTCGCTTCCTCGCGAAGGTCGCCAATGGTAGGGCGCAGCTGATGACCTCGACCGGATCGCCGACGCGCCCCAAACGGACCCGCAAGGGACGGGAAACGAAGGCCTCCCGCGCTCGTCCGCAGCGGCCGGAGGACGAGACCGCAGCCCTCGTCCGATATCGGAACGATGGAGAAGAGTTCCACCTCATTTGGACGGCGCGGCGCGCGCTTCGGCTGCTCGACGAGGGCCTAGGGTTACGGCAAGTCGTCGTAGAGGGGGTGTCGCGGGAGGAGGAAGCAGAAGGCGTCATCGCTGGCCTGCTCGTCGTGGACACGACGGAGTACTTCGGCGATCCCGTCAGGGAGATCCGCTACTGCCAGCTGAAGTATTCAACCCGCGCCGCGTCCGAGCCTTGGACAGCTTCTGGTCTTCGAGAAACGCTCCACGGGTTTGCGAAGCGGTTCCAGGCCCTCGCAGACCTGCATGGTCCCGATACGGTAGCCCAGCGGTACCGCTTCGAGTTCGTTACAAACCGTCCTATTGCATCTGCGGTTTGCTCTGCGGTCGACCTTCTCGGCAGAGGTATAGTGGACGCTAAGGCGACCAATGAAGTCACCGCCGCCCGGAAGGCGCTCTTGGCTGCTTTGGGGCTGCCCCAGGAACTCGTTCCTGCCTTCGTCGGGTCCCTTCGTCTCCTCGGCAGCCAGCCTGGCCTCGCTCAGCAGGGCGAGCGGCTTGCAGCCGAAGGTGGTCGGCTGCTGCCCGAGCCAGACATCCAGACCTCCGCTGCGCTCCTCGATATGGTCCGGCGGCGGGGCACGTCAGAGGGCGAGGCCATCCGCACGATCACTCGCGAGACGGTGCTGGGAACGTTGGGTGTGAGTGCGCTCCGGGAGCTCCTCCCGGCGCCGCCCTCCATTACCGCGCCCGCGTCGCTTCAGGACCGTGACGAGTTCAGGCGCATAGGCGTCGAGATCCTTGCGGCGCAGGTCCCTATCCTCCTCCGCGCACCGGGCGGCTACGGCAAGTCCACGCTGGCCCTGCGCTTGGCTGGCCTAATGCCAGAGGGGTCGGCGACCATTGTCTACGATGGCTTCAACGGGGGCGATTACCGTTCGCTTACCGCCTCGCGGCATAACACCGGCACGGCTGCCCTGCAGATTGCGAACGAATTGGCAGCGAAGGGGCTGTGCCTGCCGCTAATTCCGCGCCCTGGCGCGTCGGCTGCGGCGTGGATGCGGTCGCTCCGGTCGCGATTGGAGCAAGCCGTAGCTTCGGTCCAAGCGCGGCACCCGGAGGCGGTTGTGCTCGTCGTGGTGGACGCGGGCGACAACTCAGAGATTGCCGCGCGGGAGCGGGGTGAAAGGTCCTTTGCGCGGGATCTGCTCCTGGAAACGGTGCCCGAGGGAGTCCGCGTGGTCGTCGCCGCGCGGCCCGAGCGATGCGCCCTCCTTGATCCGCCCGCCTCCGTCCACCCCGTTGACCTTGGCCCATTCGAGGCTGAGGAAAGCGCAGCGCACCTCCGGACGCGCTTCCCGGAGGCCGGCGACATGGCATGCCGGGAGTTCCATCGACTCACCTCCGGGAATCCCCGTGTTCAAGCAGCCTTCATCAGTGACGCCCCATCGCTCAACCGGCTCTTCGCGCTGCTCGGGCCGAACCCTCTAGGGGCGGACGCGCTGATCGCCCGACAACTTGCCGATGCATTGGAGCGGGGGCGGGAAAGCTTCGGCGATCCGGCGTCTTGGCAGATGCTGCTTTCGGCCCTTGCAACGCTACCTCCCGCGGTCCCGATCGCTACACTGGCGCGAGCGGCAGGCGTGCTTCCCGAGGCGATCCGCAGCTTCGTCGCTGACTTCGCGGGCGGACGGCCCGTGCTGCTCGTCCGCGACGCTGTTCAGTTTCGTGATGAGCCGACAGAAACTTGGTTCCGTGAGCATTTCCTGGCCGACCGAGACGGCCACGGGCGGCTTGCCGACGCGCTCGGGCCGCTTGCAGGGACGGACCCATACGCTGCACTCGCTCTTCCCGGCCTGCTGCTTGGCGCCGGGCGCGGCGCCGACCTCCGAAAGCTCGCGCTGGAGGCTCCGCCATTCGGTGGCACAGATGCGGTTGCCCGACGCGAGATTGCCCACGCACGCGCGCGAGCCGCCTTGCGTGCCGCGGTCGTAGAGCGTGACTGGCCTGCTACGGCCATGCTGCTCCTACGCGCGGCAGAGGACGCAGCTAACCGAGAGCGGCAGGCGGTCTTCCTAGCGGCGAATGTGGACCTCGTATCCGCGCTGGCGGGCGATGATCTCGTGGCCGATTTTGTCTTTCGTGGAGCAGGGAGCGGATGGCGCGGGGCGGGTCACGCCCATGCCGCTGCCATGCTTGCGGCGCTACCAGCCCGCCGCGCGGAGGCCATCAGTTTTCTTCGCGCAGCGCAGGCGTGGCTCGACGAGTGGTCGCGCGAGGCACGAGCCGGGGACCGTCGGCGCGTCGAGAAGCCGACCGATGACGCCGTCGCCTCCATTGTTCTCGCCGTGCTGGAGATCGCTGGGCCGGACGAGGCTGCCCGCGACCTCGCCCGTTGGCGCCCCGCTGCCTTTCGCCTAAGGCTTGCGCGTTTCGTTGCTGACCGTCTAGCCGCTGCCGGACGCTACGCCGCCGTCGAAGGCCTGCTCGCCTCGCCAGGGGCCTGTGAGGAGATGCGCATTGCCTGCGCCGCCGCCTTGGCCGGAGCTGGAAGGCGGGTGAACGAGGCCCTCGCGCAGGTGAGCCTCTCGGCGGCGCTGGCTGTCACGGAGGGCGACTCCTTCACATCAGACGCGCTGAAGGCGCGTGCAGCGCGCGTCGCGGCCGTGGAACTTGCCGTGCGGTCGGGCCTGCCGCGCGAGGGTCTTGCCGCTGCGGCCAGCGCACTAATGTCACCCCGGCCGGAGCGGGCTGCGGCGGCCTGGGATCCGGAGAGGCTGGCCTGCGACCTCCGGGCGTTAGCCCTCGGGGCTGCGCTCGAAGGTCGCGAACCGGATGCGGAGCGGCTGTTGCCCGCGCTTCCCGCTCTGCCGGACGGAGCGGAACCGGTGAGGCGCGAGGCCCAGGACCGGCGCGAGGCCGAGGACCGGATCGCGGCGCTCCTACCGCTCTTCACTGTCCGTGCCGCTTTGGTCGCCGGCGCAGATACCGGCTCCTTCGCGGCCCGGCAGGTTGCCGAGGCTGCGGGCAAAGCCGCAGCGCGGCTGCGGCGCATGGACCGAACCTGGGACCGGCACCGGTTCGTCGAGGTCGCGCTGGAGGCCACAGTGGACGGCCTCGCGCTGGCCGGGGCGGGGGTGGAGGAGGTCAGGCAGACGGTAACGTCGCTGGGCGAGGCGGCGACGCCCTCCGCGAGCGCCCTCGCCGCCGCAGTGCAGCGGCTGGCCGCCGCTGACATGGAGGACGCGGTGTTCGACGTCCTCGGTCTGGCGCGCGAGGCGGCGCGGGGCGGCAACGGTGCGACCGAGGCCGCCGATGTCCTGGCCTCGCTCGCCCGCTGCCTTCTGCCGCTGTCGCTCAGCGACGCGGAGGCAGTATTCCGCGAGGCCAATGAGGCCGTGGCCGCCCTTGGCGAGGAGTTCTACGCCCGGACGGACGCGTTGCTCACGATAGCGCGCCAAGCCGCAGGGAGTGGACGGGCGGACCAGCAGGACGCGCAGCGCCTCGCGCGGGTGGCCGAGTTCCTCCACCGCCACAACGACCACAAATTTCCCTGGGAAGATGTCGCGGCGGCGCTGGCCAGCCTGTCTGTACCGCAGGCTGTCGCTGCCGCCTCCCGATGGGATGATCGCGACGTTGTCCGGCTCGCGCGGACCCTCCCCGCCTTGGTGGGGCCGGCGCTTGCCGGGGGGACGCTGGACCCGCGCCTTCTTGGGGTGCTCCACGCGATAACCGACGACTGGAATGCCGAGAAGGTTTTCGCCCCGGCGCTACGCCGCGCGCCCCCCGCGGTGCGCAAAGAGATTATTCGGCTGCTCGCGGACGACCTGGAGCGCACCCCAGGAGGCGAGGGCTCTCTGGCCCCGCTCCGCGAGGCCGTACGGGAGTTCCGGCTGGAGGGGATGCTGCCACCGCCGACGCTGCCAGCGGGACCGGCGCTGGAGCCGACGCCCCAGCGGCGCTCCCCGCGTGAATGCACGGGCAGCGGCCCGTCCGATGCCGGCCGCCGTGCCGCCGCGGAGATTGGTGATCCCCTCGCGCGCCCGGGGGTGGAGGCGATCCTCGCCGCGGCGCGGCAGTTGGGCCCGGGCGAGGAGGAGGCGGTGCTGGCGGTGGTCCGGGCGGGCCTCGCCGGCGGCGACGTCCCAACCCACCTGCGCGCTGTCGCCGCCGCTGAAAGCCTTGGCCTCTACCCACTTGCCCGTGTGCTCCGGGCGGCGCAGGAGGAGCGGGGCGGACGACCCGCAGTCACAGAGGCGGTCCGCTCGGTGGCGCGCGGGATGCCGGCTGCCCGGCCTTTGGACTTCGCCCGGTCGCTCTGGCTGCTTGACGAATTCGCGCCGCTTGCCGATGCGCAGCCTGCCAACCTACTCCCGGATGTGCTGGACGGGTTGGCGACTGGCCCCGATCGTGTGGACGCGGACACGCTTTTCCATCTCGCCGCCTACGTCGTCCGCCAGCTCGTCACGCCGGCGGAGGCGACCGACGTCATGCGCTTCGCCCTGTCTCGGGTCGAGGCCCTCATGGAAGATGGTTTCGGCGAGGGCGCCTGGCGGCAGTCCCTGGCTGCACCGGAAGATCTGGATCGGCTCGTGGCCGGACTGCTCTACGCTCGCCTCGGCGACCCACGTGGCGCAGAGCGCTGGCGGGCGGCCCACGCCGTCAGACGCGCAGCGGCGCTAGGTATGGACAGCGTGTTGAGCGCGCTGGGCGACCTCCTCGCCACGGATCCGCCCGGTACTCCTTTTCGGTCGGAGGCCCTTGTCTTCTATCGTCTCCACGCGCGCCTTTTCCTCCTCGTCGCGCTGGCCCGCGTCGCCCTAGAGCACCCACAGGCCATATCGTGCCTTGCACCGATGCTCGCCGAGATCGCCTTAGACGGACCGCCGCACCTGCTCATCTCGATCTTCGCTGGCCGGGCGGCCCTGGCCGCCGGCGGTCTGCCCGACGAGACGCTGCAGGCCCTGCGCGGAATCGGCCAGCCGAAGTTAGCCTCTGTGGTGGATGCGAAGCGGATTGGGGGGCGCGACCGCCTGTCCAAACTGCGTGCCGGGACCGTCTGCCTACCATTCGATTTCGACGACTACTGGATTGCCCCCCTAGGACGGGCCTTCGGCACAGGCGTTGACCACGTTGCGCCCCTGATCGGCGACGGGATCGCCGCCCTGGGCCATCCTGACATAAGCGGCGAATGGCAATCGGACGGGCGCGCCCGCCATCGGCTCGGCCGGAGTGAAGAATCTCATGGCTCACACGGCGCTCATCCGGCCTTTGAGCGACTGAACTTCTACCTGGCGTGGCACGGGTTGCAGGCAGCTGCTGCGCGGTTGCTGGCGGAGCGCCCCCCGGTCGCCGACCAAGAACGGGGGGAGTCGGATGCGATCCGCTGGGTCCGGGAGCAGGGCCTTGTTTCGAGGGACGGCACCTGGCTGGCCGACTTCGGGCGGCCCATCCCCGAGCCGCTCCGCTCCCGTGAGGCCCGTGTGCTCGCCTCGTACTCGGGGGGGCGCTCCGCCCTCCTCCACTCCGATCTCGACGAGCTGCTCGAGGGCGGCAACGGGGAGATTGTAGTCTGGGGAAATGGTTGGACGATAATCGGCCACCGCCGCGAGAGCTGGTCAATCAGTTCATCACTGGTGCCCGCGCGCTCCGCTGCAGCCCTGCTCCGTGCGGCGCAGACGATGCCCAAACTCAATCTAACTTTCCTGCCCCACGACGACGCCGACGAGCGTCGCCCACGCGGCAATCCGTTTCGTGCGGCGCGCGTCGCCGAATATCGTGATCGGCGCAAGGGCTTGGACGACCGCGACCCGTTCGCTGGTGGCCTCGAGCGACCCGGACTGCGACCGTCTCGCCTCTTACGCCGACTGCTCCGGCTCCGCGAAGTCCGAGACGGATCGGGCTGGATAAATGGGCAGGGGTGTCCAGTCCTATCTGCCACTTGCTGGGGGTCGTTCCCACAGGACGACCCCGTAGACCCTCCGCGACATGGGGCGCACCTCGCCGCCCGGCTGGACACGATTGTGCCAATGCTTGAGCGCGCAGATACCTGCCTTGTGCTGCGCGTAAAGGTCGAGCGGTCGGACGCCGCCTGGGGACGTAGTTGGGAGGAAGGGGATGGCAGAGACACTTGGTGCCGGTTCTATGCCCTCGGAGGAGACGGCCGGCTCCGCACCCACCGAGGAGCAACTCTATCGCTTGGCCGATCGCCTTCTGGCCGAGGCGAGGGACCCGGAGAGGAGCGGGAGTGACCTGACCTGGAGATGGATGGCGTACCACGTCGCGGAGCTAATGGACCGCGCCGAGCGGGGCCCGCCGCAGGGCCGCGCGGCCGCGGCGGCGGAGTGTCGAGAGGCGGTCCTTGCCTTATGGCGGCACCGCTATTGTCTGGAGGTCGGCCGCCGTCCGTTTGAGGCCTTTGTCCCTCTGGCCGAGACGCTCGCGGAGCGCGGCAATCCCTGGGAAAGGCATCGCTCGCGCGCACTTGGATCCTCCGACGTGGTGGACGACTCACTGCTGGTTACGTTACGGGAAATCGATGTCGGCGCCAACGCCGCCGCAGAACTGGTCACCTCACTCATAGCGGCGCGGCTCAACTCCGAGGAGACAATGTCGGACCTGTCCATCCTCAGCGATGCGGAGACTGTGTCGCCGGGCGACCCCGATGTCCTCGTTGTGCGCTTCCTTCGAAAGACTTCCGACCTTGTACTCTCGGCCGAGGCGGCTCGTGAGGCGGACCGGAAAAGGATTGCGGAGGCTCTCGACCTCCTCGCCGTACGAGCCGCAGATCTTGCGAACGAGGCACGTCGCGTGTCGGAGGAATTAGCGGGCGGCGGACCGCCCTCGCCTGGTGCGCCTTAACAGCGGCGGCGAAGATCCGCTTTCAGCCTACTCCCGGCCACTGAGCATTGCGGCACACTCAAGTCCTATAATCGTCCTCCAGCGCGGCACGTTGCTGCCGCCAGTCGACCGAGAACGACCCAGCGAGTTGCGGCAGTCCCAACCCATCCGGCTGCCGCCCGTCCAAGATTGCCTCAGTCAGATCTGGCGCGAGCAATGTCAGCCGTAGCATCTTGCCCAGATAGGACCGGTCGATCTTCTCGGCCCTGGCCAGCTCGGCAAGGGAGCCGTAGCGGCCACTCTCTAGCAGCCGCTTCCACCGATGCGCCCGAGCCAGCGCCTTCACCAAAGCCGGGGCGGCCCGAATGCGCGCCGGCGCGGCACCCGGCACGCTGCCGTCCGGCGTGACTACCAGCTTCCGCCCGCCACGGCGGCGGATGGTCAATGGGACCCGGACGGTGATGCTGGTTGCCGTCGTCACGCTGCCCTCCGGAGCTCGGTACCAATCTCCCCGAGATCCCGCACCAGACTGGCCAGCCCCTCCAGCCGCAGCCGGATGTCGGCCCCAGCGGGGCTGATCTCGACCCGCTCGATCAGCAGCCGGACGATGCGCGCCTGCTCCGCCGGGAACAGCTCGTCCCACAGCGGGTCCAAGCGCTCCAAGGTGGCCAGGGTCTCCGCCTCGGTCAGGTCCGGCGCCTCGGACCGTGCCACCCGCCAGGTGCCAACCACCACCTCCGGCTGGCGCAGCAGCGCCCGGACCTGATCCACCACCGCGGTCTCGATCTCGGCCGCGGGCAGCCGCCGGACGGGGCAGTCGCTGGGCTCCCCCTTCAGCACCGCCTGGCTGACGTAGTAGCGGTATAGCCGCCCGCGGCGCCGGGTGTGGGTGGGCGACATCGCCCGCCCATCCGGCCCGAAGATGAGGCCGCGCAGCAGCGCCGGGGTCTGCCGGCGGTTCCGGTTGGCGCGGACCCGCGGGCTCTCCTGCAGGATGGCATGGACGCGGTCCCACAGCTCCTGCGGCACGATGGCCCGGTGCTCGCCGGGGTAGACCTTCTCCTTGTGGGTCACCTCGCCAAGGAAGGTCCGGTTGTTCAGCAGCCGGTAGAGGCTCCCCTTGTCGAAGGGCCGGCCGGTCTTGGTCAGCACGCCTTCCGCGCGCAGTCGCCGCACCGCCTCCACGCCGGAGCCGGTTTCGGCGAAGAGCTCGAAGGCCCGCCGCGCCCGCGCGGCCTCTTCCTCGTTCACCACCAGCTTGCGGTCGCGCACCTCGTAGCCGAGCGGCACCGGGCCGCCCATCCACATGCCGCGGGCCTTCGAGGCGGCAATCTTATCCTGCACCCGCTCCCTGATGACCTCGCGCTCGAACTGCGCGAAGCTGAGCAAGATGTTGAGCGTCAGCCGCCCCATGCTGGTGGTCGTGTTAAAGCTTTGAGTTACTGAAATAAAAGTGACGCTGTGGGCGTCGAACACCTCCACCAGTTTGGCAAAGTGCATCAGCGAGCGGCTGAGGCGGTCGATCTTGTAGACCACCACCACGTCGACCCGGTTGGCCTCAATGTCACGCAACAGGCGCTGCAGCGCGGGCCGCTCCAGGGTGCCACCGGAGACGCCGCCGTCGTCGTAGCGGTCCGGCACCAGCACCCAGCCTTCGGCGCGCTGGCTGGCGATGAAGGCCTCGCAGGCGTCACGCTGGGCGTCGAGGCTGTTGAACTCCTTCTCCAGCCCCTCGTCGGTCGACTTCCGGGTGTAGACGGCGCAACGGAGCTTCTTCACCGTCGCCGGCATGGCGGGTTCGGCCGCCGCGGTCGCCTTGCGTCTCATGCCTGCCCCCGCTGGACCTTCAAGCCAAAGAACGACCAGCCATTCCAGCGGGTGCCGGTGATGTGCCGGGCGATGGCGGAGAGAGAGCGGTAGGGCCGGCCCTCGTATTCGAAGCCGTCCGCCAGCACGGTCACCGTGTGCTGGACACCCTGGTACTCGCGCACCAGCCGCGTGCCGGCGATCGGCCGGTCGTCGCCGGCGCGGATGCGGCGCAGCACCACGTTGCCGCCGTCCAGCTGCTCGCCCAGGGCCTCGAGCCGAGCCACCGTCTCTGGCTTCAGGCCGCCATAGGCCAATTCCTGGATGCGGTAGGCGAGCCGGCTCTCCAGGAACTTCCTGTTGTAGGGCGGCGGCTCGGTGCCGCAGAGCTCGCGCCACTGCTGCTTCAGATCGGCGATGTCAGCGGTCTGCAGGGCCGCCAGGCGGGGCAGCACGCTGGCCGGCGGGATGCTGGTGACCACCGCGGCCGGCGCTGCGGTAGGCTGCACATTGCGGATGGAGCGTTTCGTCATGCCTGTCTCCGACGGGTCGGGTTGGCATGACGGCGCTGCCGGGGCGCGGAGTGTAGGCAAACCTCTCCCCGGTCCCGGGCCTCGGCGGCGTCGCGCGCGAGATCCTCGGCAGCGCGGCTCCGCAGCCGCAGCAGGCCGCGGGCGAGGAGGTCACAGACCTCGCGGAGGTGGGGTGGGAGATGGCGGTTGCTGGGCAGGTGGGATGGGGTCGCCATCCCCATGATTACCCGGGCTGCCGCCGGCGTGTTTCACCGCCCCCTGCAGATTAGATTCGACACCGGCATGTCGAATCATGTACCTGATATGTTCCACATGACAGGGCCGTCACGTGCAGAAGGACTTCACCAAGTTCGCCAACCAGCGGTTCCTTAAGACTGTGAACTGGGAAGTCCTGGGCAAGCTGCTCACGACGCATCGGGCAGGCATCAAGGGCCTCGACCTGGAAGCTCTGCTCGCCGATGAGGTGGAGGGGCGGAAGCGGATCGCGGAGTACCTGCTCGGCTCGAAGGACTCCTACCCGGAGGGCCTGATCCAGGACCTGCATCGCATCGTCCGACTCGACAGCCCGACCGGGATGCGACTGCTGCAGGAGGAGGCGGAGCGCCAGGGGGTCGTCATCATCGACCCGGCCGACAGCCCGACCGCGACTCCGCGCGACTACGCTCTCGTCGCCTTCGTGAAGTTCCCGGACGTGTTCAGGGAGGCGGAGCACACCTCCGTCTTCATCGCGCCGCCCAGCGTCACCGAGTTCGATGCCGGTGAGGATGGGCTTGCGGCCAGCGTGACCAAGGAGACGCTCGAAGCGCTGCGCGTCCGCGCGTCCGGCATCTTTGCGGCCGACCTGCGTGGGAAGTTTTGCCGCGTCCGCGACTATGTCGATGATGGTGAGCTTTGCATCGCCGTCCGCCACGGCGCGCCGCCGGTTTCGACCGAGGTCATTCGCGGCGACGAGGACGAGGTCATCGGATTCCAGGAAGTCGACACCGCGGTGATCTCCTTCGTCGAGGCGACGGGGCGGCTCACGGTCTGGGGCTGCGCGAAGAAGCGCCGTGCCGACCTGGCAGAAGCATTCGCCACCGAGATTCTCGGGCGCCCCGGCGTGTTCAAGGCAGCCAGCTCGCAGAACCTCTATACGCTGGCCCCGGCCGAGAAGTCGCATGGCACCTTCACCTTCCGAATCGGTGACCTGGACCAGATCGAGCGGGTCGAGATCACGGAAGCGCAGGCCAACCGCGTCGCCACCAATGTCCGGACCGGCCGCGAGAAGACCCTGTTCTCGGTGCGGGTGAAGGACTCCGAGGGCAGCGCGCTGCGCCGTCTGCATGAGAGCCGGGCTGACATCAGCTACGGCGACAATGCGTGGCGCCTCGACCACATCATCGCGCGCATCCTCCTGAAGACGCCGAGCGGCCGCGCGCCGGCGATCAGCGTCACGATCAAGCCGCCCGGATCGGTCACCTTTCCCAGGGTCCGGCACAAAAAGCTGGTCATGGCATTGCTCAAGCTGAACGCGCTGACGAATGACCGGCGGCCTATCGTACCAGCTCTGGCGGCTGAGTGAGGCCGGCGAGCCGGTCGTCATGCTCGGCCGGCAGCATGGTGCGGAGGAGGAGGCTGCCTTCGAGCGCCTCATCCAGCTCGGCATCCTCGTGCATCGTGGGCGCGAGGCGTCTTGGTCTGTCTGCGACGACTGCGACTGCGGCGCTGATGAACGTGCAATCGTGTGGGACGGCGATGTCGCCACCGCCAAATGCGCCGGCGATCGCCGAAGGGATGAACGCCTGCGCGCGGACGATGTGCGCAGCTTCAACGTGGTCCTGTCGGCCTTCATGGAAGGCGTGGCTGAGGCCATGGGATTGGGCCGTCCGGACCAGATCGCGCCAGGCCTGTGGAGCCTCGGCATGCTTGCGGACGGGCGGATCATCGTGGCCGCACCCACCCGCATTGGCATCCGGCAGCCAGGGCTGGTCGGCGCGATTCGCCTCGCCCACAAGGAAGGCACGGTCATCCTGGTCGGGCCAGAACTGCCCACGCTGATGCGCGGTAACCTGGCCGAACAGAACATCCATCATGTTCAGCCGATCCACGCCCTTCTGCCGCCGGTGGGTGATCTCCCCCTGGCACTGGACGTCGCCCGACTGCCAGACGGGCGCGCCGGCCGATACAGCCTCGTGCTCACCGTCGAGACGCGCACGGTCCTCATCGGCGGGAAGGCCGCGACACTGCCGCCACGGCCGTTCCAGCTGCTCCGCATCCTCGCGCGGCAGCACCGGCGCGGAAAGCCGATCGTCAACCGGCACGCCCTCCTGGACGAGATCTTCACGCCGAGCACGGCCGAAGGCGCAGTCCGCGACCTGGTGTCCGAGACCCGCCGGCAGCTGAAGCGGGCCTTTGGCGATGCCGAAGAGGTTGCGCAGCTGATCACCACCCACACGACGACCGGCTACGCCATCAATCTCCCTCCGCTCACCGTGGCGGTGGTGGAGTAAGCGGCGGGCTCGGCGAGGGCCGTTCCCACACCTCTCCCACACCCGTCCCACCCCTGTGGGAAAGCATCCCCGGCAGGTTCGGCTGGTCATCACCGACCAGCCGGAGCCGCCGATGCCCTCGCTCACCTTCGCCGAATTCGAACCCCTGCACCGTATGGCCGTGCGCATGGCGCGCGGCCTGTGCCGCCGCCTCGGGCTGCCCGCGCATGACGCCGAGGATTTCGCCCAGGACCTCCTGACCGACCTGCTCGCCCGCTTGTCCAGCTTCAACCCAAGCCAGGGCCAGCTGGGCGCATTCGCGCTCACCTGCTTCCGGCACCATGCCGCCCTGCTGGCGCATCGCACCCAGCGGTACCGGGCACTTCATCACCCCACTTCCCTGGATGACCCGCTGCCGGAAGGCAGCGCCACGGTCGGCGCCGTGCTGTCGGAGGCGGACGGCTACGGCGCGTGGATGGGCCAGCAGACCGACGCCTTCGCTGACGTGAATCGGCGCCTCGACCTCGAGCGGGTCGCGGACGTGCTGACCGAGGAGGATGCGCCCCTCTGCGCCGCCCTCGCGCGTGGCGACGTCGATCCTGCGCGTCACGCCGGCCTGTCACGCACCACCGCCTTCCGGCGCGTGCGCGAGATGCGGTTGCGGCTCTGCGCCGCCGGCATCGCCCCGGCGGCCTGAAACAGAACCACTGCAGCCTCGGTAATCATGGTCATGGACACCAACACCCCCGACATGCGCGCGGCGGCAAGGCCTCTCACTGAGGCGTCGCTCTGCATCTGGCTGGGCACCGCGGCTCCCGGCGACAGCCTCACCTATCATCGTGGCGCTCTCGCCCGGCAGGTTTGCCCGCAGCTGCAGTGCCTGCCCGAGCAGGAGCGAACGACGCTGCAGCGCCTGGCCGCCCGCGCCTGGAAGCTGGCCGAGCTCGGGCTCGCGGACATCGTGCAGCGCCGCCACGGCTACGAGGATTACGAGTACATCCTCGTGGCCCGCCGCCGCCCGCGCCGCACCGCTTCGGCCATCCTACCGATGCTGCTCGCGGAGGCGGCGTGATGGACGCGCTCCGCACCAACCGCCCTTCCCTCGACAGCCTGCGCCACCTGCCGGTCGGCGACATCATCGCGCTGCCGGCCGAGCACCTCGCCCTCCTCCAGGCCGAAGCGCGCGAGGCGGTCGAGGCCGCCAAGCGCCTGCAGGACTGGATCGAGGCCGCCATCGCGCTCCGCTACGAGCAGCGCGCCATCGGCGCCCGGGCGGCCGCCGGCAAGGACACCGGTACCGTGCGCTTCGACGACGATGAGGTCGAGGTCACCGCCGAGCTCCCGAAGCGCGTGGAGTGGGACCAGCGGCGACTGGCCGACCTTGCCGCGCAGATCCGCGCCGGCGGCGAGGACCCCAGCGAGTACCTCGAGGTCAGCTTCAAGGTGCCGGAGCGTGCCTACGTCGCCTGGCCCGAGCGCATCCGCAAGGCCTTCGAGCCGGCGCGCACAGTCCGCACCGGACGGCAGACCTTCCGGCTCACCCTCAAGGCGGGAGGTACCTGATGGCGCTGCGCATCGTCACCGCCGACGAGCGTCTCTCCGCCGCGGCGAACAAGACCACCATGGCGTTGTTCGGCCCGAGCGGCGTCGGCAAGACCACGCTGGTCAAGACGCTGCCGCACGAGACCACGCTCTGCGTGGATCTGGAGGCCGGCATGAAGTCCGTCCAGGACTGGCGCGGCGACAGCATCCCGATCCGCTGCTTCGAGGACGCGATCGACCTCGCCTGCCTGATCGGCGGCGTGAACCCGGCCGCCGACCCGAGCGGCTACTTCTCCGCCGCGCACCACCAGCATCTGGTCGCCGCGCATCCCGACCTGGTCCGGCTGCTCGCCGGCAAGAGCATCATCTTTCTCGACAGCATCACCGATCTGACCCGCCAGGCGATGGCGTGGGCGAAGACCCGGCCGGAGGCCTTCTCCGACCGCACAGGCAAGCCCGACACGCGCGGTGCCTACGGCCTGATGGCGCGCGAGGTGATCGGGCTGCTGAAGCACCTGCAGCACGCCCCGGGCAAGAGCCTGATCATGGTCGGCATCCTGGAGCGTGTGACCGACGACCTCGGCCGCGTCTCCTGGCAGCCGCAGATGGAAGGCGGCAAGGCCGGCCGCGAGCTCCCCGGCATCGTCGACCAGGTGGTCTCGATGGCGTTGTTCTCGCGCGATGCGCAGGGCGCACCGGTGCACGACCCGGAGCGCGGCACGGAGCGCCGACTCGTCTGCCGCACGGCGAACAGCTTCGGCCTTCCGGCCAAGGACCGTTCGGGCCGGCTGGATGAGACCGAGTCGCCCGACCTCGCCGCCCTCCTCCGCAAGATCAACCTCGCCCCCAGGAGCTGACGCATGACTTTCGACATGAACGACGCCGAGCTGCCGCGCGGCACCGACCTCATCCCGGACGGCAGCTTCGTGAAGGTGCGCATGGAGATCCGCAAGGGCGGCATCGAC
>JADGHC010000622.1 GCA_019689655.1 Microbispora sp. | reverse complement strand
CCCGCGGGCGGCGCCGGGCGGGGGGGCTTGGGGGGTGGTGGGGTGGGGGCGGGCGCGGGGGGGGGCGCCCCCCCCGGTCCAGGTGAAGCTGCCCGCCGCCCGCACCAAGGAGATCAAGCTCACGCCGCCGAAGGGCAGCAAGGGCGGGTTCAGCGTCGTCGTACGGCCGACGCCGGGCTCGGGCCCGGTGTACGGCGGGCGCGTCCTCGACGAGGCCGCCAAGGACGGCGAGATGATCACCGCGCAGCCGCTGGCCATGGGCAGGACCTGGGCGCTGGTGCCCCCGACCGTCGACTCGCCCGGCGCGGTGCTGCCCTGACCGGTGGGTCAGTGCCGGTCGTCGTAGCCGGGGTCGATCGTCTCCGGGGTGAGGCCGAGCAGGCTGGCCACCTGTTCGACGACCACGTCGAGGACCAGTGTGCCGAGCTGGTCGCGGTCGCGGGCCCGGGCCTCCAGCGGCCGGCGGTACAGCACGACGGAGGCGGGTTCGCTCCCCGAGGCCGACTCCGCCCGTCCCAGGGGGATCGGGTCGGAGGACAGCCGGGCGGGCCCGTCCACCAGCTCGGAGGCGGGCGGCACCTCCTCCACCGCGAACTCGACCGACGCGAGCTGGGCGCCCCACCGCGGCTTCAGCCGGTCGACCGCGTCGAGCACCAGATCGTCGAACCGCTCGCCTCGGGACTTGGCGATGGGGACGTGCGAGGGGGCGAGGGGGCCGCGCATGCCGCGGCCGTGCCGGTCACGCCGGCGCACTCGCCGCACCCGATCCGGCCTGTCACCGCTCCGATCGCTCACGCAGTCAGCTTAAAGCTCCTCCCGCCGGAGCGGTGGATCCCGCGTGGTGTGTCCGCTTTGCCCGCCAACGTCATGTCGGCTTCGGAGATCGCTGAATTGTGGCGACACGTTCAATAAGAGCGGCGGGGTGGTGGCAATGTGAACGCGGACCGGATACGGTCCCTCCGTGAGCCCCGTCCGCAGCTGTTCCCGTACCGCCTGCAGGCAGCCTGCCGTCTTCACACTCACGTATGTCTATGCCGACTCGACCGCCGTACTCGGCCCCCTGGCGACGTACGTCGAGCCACACTGCTACGACCTGTGCGCCGAGCACGCGGAAAGGCTCACCGCGCCCAGGGGATGGGAGGTCGTGCGCCTGCCGTCCGAGTCCGTGGCCCCCAGTGGCGACGACTTGGAAGCCCTGGCCAACGCGGTCCGCGAAGCCGCGCGTCCCGCCCCCGCCGCCGGCGAGCCCGTCGGCCAGGCGGTCGAGGTGGGCCGCCGCGGTCATCTGCGGGTGCTGAAGTCGGCCCAGCCCAACAGGGAGCGATGACACACCGTGATGGGAGTCCGCGATGACATGACACCCCGCGATGAGATCGTGCGCACCACGCCGGAGCGCCCGCTGTGCGGGCAATCGCGCGCTATAGGCTCAGGTGCGAAGACTTAACGACTTTTAGGGGCGTGCAGTGGCCGACCTCAGCAAGATCTTCAAGGCGTACGACGTGCGCGGCGTGGTGCCGGACGAGCTCGACGAGGAGATCGCGCAGGCCGTCGGAGCGGCCTTCGTGGAGCTGACCGGCGCGACCTCGGTGGTGATGGCACACGACATGCGCACCTCGTCCGGCCCGCTGGCCGCGGCCTTCGCGAGGGGCGCCACCTCCCGGGGCGCCGACGTCGTCAACGCCGGTCTCGGTTCGACCGACATGCTCTACTACGCCAGCGGCAGCCTCGGCCTGCCCGGCGTGATGTTCACCGCGAGCCACAACCCGGCCAAGTACAACGGCATGAAGATGTGCCGCGCGGGCGCCGTGCCCGTGGGCACGGAGACCGGGTTGCTGGAGATCCGCGACCGGGCGGCCGAGCTGCTCGACCGGGGCCTCGGCGGCGAACCCGGCAAGGGCACGGTGACCGAGCGGAACCTGCTGGAGGGCTACGCCGCCCACCTCAAGACGCTGGTCGACCTGTCGGGCATCCGGCCACTGAAGGTGGTCGTCGACGCCGGCAACGGCATGGGCGGCTACACGGTCCCGGAGGTCTTCAAGGGCCTGCCGATCGAACTGACCCCGCTCTACTTCGAGCTCGACGGCACCTTCCCCAACCACGAGGCCAATCCCATCGAGCCGGAGAACCTGCGCGACCTGCAGAAGGCGGTCGTCTCGCAGGGCGCGGACATCGGCATCGCCTTCGACGGGGACGCCGACCGGTGCTGGGTCATCGACGAGCGGGGCGAGTCGGTCTCGCCGTCCACCATCACCGCGCTGGTCGCGGTGCGCGAGCTGGCCAAGCACCCCGGCGCCACGATCATCCACAACCTGATCACCTCGAAGGGCGTGCCGGAGATCATCGCCGAGCACGGCGGCACACCGGTCCGCACCCGCGTCGGCCACTCGTTCATCAAGGCGGAGATGGCCCGCACCGGCGCTGTCTTCGGCGGTGAGCACTCGGCCCACTACTACTTCCGCGACTTCTGGTTCGCCGACTCCGGCATGCTGGCCGCCCTGCACGTGCTCGCCGCGCTGGGCGAGCAAGACCGGCCGCTGTCGGAGGTGCTGGCCCGATACTCGCGGTACGCCGCCTCCGGGGAGATCAACAGCAGGGTCGGCGACCAGGCCGCCGCCCTGGCCCGGGTACGCGAGGCGTTCGAGGGCCGGGAGGGTGTTACCTTCGACGAGCTGGACGGACTCACCGTCAGCGGTCCGGACTGGTGGTTCAACCTCCGCCCGTCCAACACCGAGCCGCTGCTCCGGCTCAACGCGGAGGCCGCCGACGAGGAGAAGGTCGCCGCAGTCCGGGACGAAGTGCTCGCCGTGGTAAGGAGCTGACGAGTTGAAGATCGACGACTGGCTGCTGGACATCCTCGCCTGCCCGGCGTGCAAGTCCCCGCTCCGCGCCGTACCCGACGCGGACGAGCTGGCCTGCACCTCCGAATCGTGCGGGCTGGTCTACCCGGTGCGTGACGACATCCCGGTGCTGCTCGTCGACGAGGCCCGCAAGGCATGAGCGGGGCCGGAGGGGCCCGGTTCGAGCCCGACCGGCTCGACGACCAGACGTACCTGGTGGAGGGCGACCCTTCCGGCATGCTCCGTGTCGTCGCGTCGTCCGCCGCCCAGGTGCGGGCGGCGTACCGATCGGCCGTGGAGAACGGCGTGGCGCGGGTCGGCCGGGACGGCCGCCCGCGGGCGATCGCCGTCGCCGGCATGGGCTCGGCCGCACTCGCCGGCGATGTCCTCGAAGCGCTGTGCCGGTACGGCGCCCCGGTCCCGGTGGTGACGGTGCGCGGGCACCGGCTGCCGGGCTGGGCCGGCGCCGCCGATCTCGTCATCGTGGTCTCCCCCTCCGGCAAGACAGAGGAGACCGTCGCCGTGGCCGCGGAGGCCGTACGGCGCGGGTGCGCGCTCGTCGGCGTCGGCGCGCCGGACACGCCGCTGTCGGCTCTGGTCGCGCGGGCGGGCGGGCCGTACGTGCCGGTGGGC
>JADGHC010000621.1 GCA_019689655.1 Microbispora sp. | reverse complement strand
GGTTATTAAAACCCCCGGGGGGGGGCGCCCGCGGGGGGGCGGGGGCCCCCCGCCTCCGGCCCTGGTCACCGGACGCGCCCGCACGCGCGTTGGCTCCGGCAACCGGGCGGTGGTGAAGGAGAGGTTACGCACCTGCGACGTTCCCGGTTCCCGGTCGAAAGAAGCTGTGGGCCGGTGTAAGGGGTGCTCACGGCTTTGCCATCGGCGTCTGCGCAGATCACGGGCGCCCGCCGGCCGTCAGTCCACGTCGGGGACGTCGAGGTCGAACTCGGCGTCGCCGTCGTCGGCGCGGCGCAGCTTGATGTCCTCCGCCCAGGCGTACGCGAAGCGGCGCACCTCGGCGACGCCCTCCTCGTCGAGGCCGCCGAACGCCTCCTCGGCCAGCAGGTCGACGGTCTCCAGCCGCTCGACCAGGTCCTCCACCCGCCACTCGTCGTCGAAGCGCGCGCCGAGCCGTTCGAGCAGGCGGAAGGAGTACAGGCCGGAGACCGAGGCCACGTCGGCGAAGTCGCGCGGCAGGCCGCGGTCCCGCAGGGCGCGCACCTTGAGGCCCACGGCGTCGTCCAGGCCGACCACCCGGCAGGGCCCGAGGTCGGCGGGGTGGTCTCGCAGCGGCTCGCGGAGCAGGGCGACCTCGCACGACTGGCCGGTGATCTCGTCGGTGACGACGACACGGCCGATACGGGCGCCGGCCTCGCACACCTCGGCCCGCAGGCCGGTGCCCCGGAACGCCTCGGCCAGCGCCCCGCCGATCTCCGTCAGCTGGGCCTGTCCGCCGGTGGCGAAGGCGAGGTCGCCGACCGGCCGCGCCGGGTCCGCCGGCGGCACCCCGCAGCCATGCGCCGGCAGTGCGTAGTCGCCGGCGAGCAGCAGGCCGTACCGGTCGAGGACGGGCCGGGCGTCCTCGATGAGACGCAGGTGGAACGGGGGCGCCGGGAAGCCGTAAGACGCGGTCATCCCCTCAGTATGGCTCTACTCACGCACCGTGACGGCTCACCCGGGCACACCGTAGAGCAGGCGGATCTCCCGGATGGTGTCCATGATCTCGTACCACGTGAGGCACAGCTCGGCCTCGGCCTCCTCGCCGCGCGCCTCCGCGGCCATCAGCCGGTCCCCGGTGAGCAGCGCCGCCTCCTGCTTGAGCCGGGCCGCCATCCGCCGGAAGACGAACCGCTCGCGAGACTCCATCTCCGGCCCCTCCCCGCCCCCACGATCATGTGCATCAGCTCGAATACCCCCAAAAATGCACCGAAATGCCCTGGAATCGATCAGCACACGTCCTGGTCGGGCCCGCTCCGGTTACACCGGCGGCGTCAGCGGGCGCGGGGCCGGCCCGACCGCCAATGCCGCGCGAGGTGGTCCGCCCCGGGCCGGGGACGCGGGGGCACGACCCGCCGCCGGTAACGCCGGGCGGGCAGCGCGGGCGCGGGCAGGTCGTGGCGGCCGGAGACGAACTCCTGCACCGCGATCTTCGCCCGGATGACCGGGCGGCGCCACCGCTCCTCCCGGTAGATCGCCTTGTCCATCAGGCGCGGCCGGGGCCGCCTCGCCCGCTCGGAATAGAACCAGCGGGCCCACGGCGAGCCGGGACGGGCCACCCGTACGGCTCCCACGTACAGCAGCGGCGGCACGAACAGTCCCAGCAGGCCGCTCCAGATCTTGCCCTTGATCAGGGTGATCACGGCGAAGACGAGGTTGACGACGAGGAACGCGACGGCGGTCCAGCCTTCTCCGTCCGTGCCGTTCCAGGTGAGCGGGCGCAGGCCGAGCAGCAGCAGGCCGGTGGCCGCGATCGCCACGAAGACCGCGTCGACGGATGTGCGGCCCTCCTCCTGCCAGTAGACGTCACGCAGGTGCAAGATCAGCGCGAACTCGTCGAGCACGAGGGCGGCGCCCACGCCGAACACGGCCGCCGAGAAGGAATACCACCCCGTGGAGACGTCCGAGAGGATCAGCCCGGCCACCCCGCCGAGCAGCGTGAGCACCACCCCGAACACCATGTGGTGGATGTGCATCTCGCCGACGTTCACGTTGCCGAGCCACCGCACCCGCGCCCTGATCAGCCGTACGTTCACCCGGGTGAACAGGAACGCCGTGATCAGCGCGACGAAAAAGCAGAACAGCGGCAGGCGGTGCGCCTCGATGACGCGTTCGTGAAACCAGTCGGCCATCACGTGATCCCCCGGCCTCCGATCCTAGGGCCTGAGGGGTCGAGATCATGATGTCGCGATCCGGCCCGCGCCGATCCCGCCGGCACTGGAGATCACCTCGTCATGGCGCGTGGTGACCATATGGTCGTCGATCGGGATCCGAACCCGTACGGGCTAGACCGAAGCACGCGACCTGGCGATGAGGGACGTCGTCAGGGCGGCGGCGGCCGGGATGAGGGTGAGACCCACCAGGAACAGCACGCCCACCGGCCACAGCCCCTGGTCGCCGTCCCCGGACCTCCCGACGACGTCCACCGCGAAATAGACGAAGAACGGGGCGGCGGCGATCAGGCCCCATAAGGCACCCATCCGGGGAGTGAACCATCCGGCCGCGCCGGCCACCACCGCCAGCCCGGCGAACGAGAGCAGGAGGTAGGGCGAGTCGAAGAAGTCGCGGGGGGCGTCCGCGGCGCCCCGGGGGGCGGTGGCGACGCAGACGGCCACCGCGGCCGACCCCGCGACGACGAGGACCAGGGCCCATACGGGGGCGGAACGAGGCATCGCACTCCTCCATCTCGTGGCCACTCATTTCATCCTGTCCGAGTGGGTTCCCGCGTCCGGTCCGGCGCCACCCCCGTGAGCGCGTCCGCCTCCCGGCGGGCCTTTTCGGCCGCCGCGAAGTCCCCGGCCGCGGTGTACGCCTCGGCGAGGCTGCCGAGCGCGCCCGCGAGGAACGCCTGCCAGCCACGGGTGCGCCAGAGCTTGACCGACTCCTCCAGATGCGTGACCGCCTCGCGGATCCTGCCCTCCGCCAGGGCGACGTCGCCGAGCACCCACAGCGCGTCGGCCCTGTGGTGGGCCAGCCGGTGGGTGCGGCTCAGCTCCTCGGCGGCCTCCGCCGCGTCCCTGGCGCGGGGGTCACGGGCCACGGCGTAGAGCCTGGCCAGTGCCACCAGGCCCATCGCGTCCAGCAGGGGGTCGCCGAACTGGCGGTAGATGGCCAGGGCCCGGCCCAGATACTCCAGACCCGCCTCGAACTGCCGCGCATGGGCGTGTGCGAGGCCGAGGAACTGCAGCGTGGTGGCCTCCAGGCGCGGGTTGCCCAGCTTCTCGGCCAGTTCCAGGGCCTTCAGCAAATGGGTGATGGCCATGTGGACCCGCGAGATCCCGTACGTCACGGCCATGCACAGATGCGCCCTGGCCTGCCCGCTCAGATGACCGCTGCTTTCCGCAAGCCGCAGCGCCATCCGCCCCGACCGCAGGCCCCCCGTCAGGTCGCCCCTGGCCGCCTCGCCCCACGCCCGCATCGCGTAGGCGTCGGCCAGCCCGCGCTC
>JADGHC010000620.1 GCA_019689655.1 Microbispora sp. | reverse complement strand
GTGCGGGGCACGGTGCGGGGCACGGTGCGGGGCGCGGCGGAGGACGCCGCGCGGGACCTCGCCGGCCCGCCCCCGGACCCCTTCCCGGGTGACACGCACTGGTACGACCTGCCGGACGACGACGCCGCGCCGGAGGATGACGACGACGGCGAGGCGGGAGCCCGGTGGCGTCCCTGGCGTCTGCTGCGGCGACGCTGACGGGTGCCACCGGGCCCCTGGACGAGCCGTTCAGGTGACGGTGAAGCCGCTGAACAGGACCGTGGCGAGCCCCAGGGCCAGCAGCACGTTGGCCACGGTGGCGGCGGCGAAGACGGCGATCGGACGCCAGCCCGCCTCCTTCAGCGAGGCCACCCGGAATTCCAGGCCGATGCTGACGAAGGCGAGGATGAGGAACCAGGTGCGCAGGTCGTTGGCGACACCGATGACGGCCTTGCCCTCGTCCGCGCCGACCGTGGTGAGATACCACGTCGCGATCACCGAGGACGCCACGAAGCCGAGCACGAACTTCGGGAACCGGCGCCACAGCTCGCCCGCGCCCGGCCGCGCGGCGCCGGGGCGGCGCTCGATCCGGAAGGCGAACCAGGCGGTGAGCACGACCACCACGACGCCGATCAGGGCGTTCTGGGTGACCTTGACGATGGTGGCGACGGCCAGCGCGTGCTCGCCCACGATGGTGCCCGCGGCGGTGACCGCCGCCGTCGTGTCGATGTTGCCGCCGATCCAGGCGCCGGCGACCTCCGGGCTCAGGCCCAGGGCCGAGGCCAGCGCGGGGAGGATGAAGATGGACGGCAGGGCGAACACGATCACCAGGCTCGCGCTGTAGGCGAGCTGCTCACGCTTGGCCTGTACGGCTCCCGCGGCGGCGATGGCGGCGCTGACGCCGCAGATGGACACCGCGGTCGACAGCAGCGCCCGCAGCCTGTCGTCGAGCCCGAAGCGTCCGCCGAGCCACCAGGTGAACAGGAACACCGCGCTGATCAGCACGATGGCCTGGACGATCGCGGGCCCGGCCGCCGTGACGATCACCTTCAGGTTGATCGACGCCCCGAGGAGCACGAGGCCGGTCTTGATGAAGAACTCGGTGCGGAAGCCGCCCGCCAGGCGGTCGCGCAGCCCGGTCACGGTGAGCACCACGTTGCCCAGCAGGCCCAGAGCGATCGCGTAGACGGGAAACTCGATCGCCTTGGCCAGATCGGAGCCGGCGAACCACTGGGGCACGCCCTTGTCCAGGGCCCGCGTACCGGCACCGAGGACGAGGACGGTGAGGACGCCCAGGGCGGGCCACTGCCACGACGTGCTTCTCGCCGCCGCGGGGACGGCTGCCTCGCCGCTCATCACGGCACCAGCCCCGTCGGGATCACGCCGGTGAGTACCAGGGCAAGCAGGACGAGGCCGACGATGGTCGCGGCCCAGTCCTCGTTCAACGCGGCACGAGTGTGCTCGGCGACGGTCGGGGGGTGTTCGTCGCTCACGCAGGACGCCTTTCTCGGGAGTGCGGATGTTCGGCACGACTGTGGAGCGGCAATACCTATGAAGTCAATAGGGAATGCGGGGAAAGTCGCCGGATAGTTGTCATTACCTACAAGTTTTGTGGGACACTGGGGTCATGGGGCCGGACCCGATCCGCTCGTTCCATGAGCGTGCAGAGACTCCGCTGACGGCCGCCGTGATGGCGGGACGGTGGATCCGTACGGCCGCCGTCGACGACGAGCGCGGCCGGCGATGGCGGGCCAACCCCGACCCGCAGGGCAGGCCGGCCACGCCGGGCGGGCCCGCGTCACTCCACTCCGGGGCCGCCGGGATCGTGCTGTTCTTCCTGGAGCTCGCCGCCGGGACCGGGCACGAGGCGTATCTGGAGGACGCCCGCGCCGGTGCCCGCTACCTCGCCGAGACCTGGCGGGAGCAGGCCGGCATGTCGCTCCACCACGGCCTGGCGGGCGTCGTCCTCGCGCTGACCGAGGCCGGATGGGCGCTCGGTGAGGAGCGTTTCGAAGCCTCGGCGGTCGCGGCCGCCGACAGGATCGTCCGCAGCGCCCGCGCCCTCGACGACGGCGGCATCGGCTGGTCGGGAGATCCCACGCTGCGCGGTGACGGCGGCGTCGTGCTGGAGCTGCTGTGCGCCGCGGCGGCGTTCGGCGTCCCGGCCTACGAGGAGGTGGCCGTCGAGGCCGGACGGCGGATCGCGCGGCTGTCGGCGCCCCGCGGGCGGCCCGCGGCGTGCCCCGCCCTGCCCGCGGAGGCGGCCACGCCCGGCTTCCTGGCCGGGACCGCCGGGATCGCCTTCCTTCTCGCCCGCCTGTACGGCGCGACGGGCGAAGAGGCGTTCCTCGACGCGGCGCGCCGCGGCGCGGGCCTGGTCAGGGCCGCCGCCGTGCTGACCGGGGAGAGCGCCGTGGTCACCGACCATCTGGGCTACTGCTCGGGCTCGGCCGGGATCGCGCGCATGTTCTACGAGCTGTACCGGGTGGCCGGCGACGGCGGCGACCTGGAGTGGGTCAAGCGGCTGGCCAGGGGCGTCAAGGAGTCCGGCGCGCCCTTCCGGCAGACGGCGGGGCTGTGGAACGTCGCCTGCCAGTGCTGCGGCACGGCCGGGCTGATCGAGCTGTACGTGGGGTTGTGGGCGGCGACGGGGGATCAGGAGCACCTGGAGTTCGCCCGCAGGCTCGCCGACCACCTGATCGGCCGGGCGACCGGCTACGACGGCAGGGGATACCGCTGGTACCAGGCGTACCGCAGGCAGCGCCCCGGACAGGTCTCCGCGGACACCGGCTACCTGACCGGGGCGGCGGGGATAGGGGCGGCCCTGCTGCACCTGGACGCGGCGGGACAGGCGGACCGCCCGCGCCGCGTGATCCTGCTGCCCGACAACCCCTTCCCGTCCATCCCCGTGCCGGCCGTCGCCCTGCGGAGGCCGGCCGGCTGATCGCGGCAGGTGAGGAGGCTCATGGATCGACGGTTCACCACGACCGGAAACGGCCGGAAGCCGCGGGGCGCGGAGGCGAGCCCCCCGCCCGGCATCCGCAAGCCCCTGCCGCCTCACCTGTTCGACGTACACGGCACGAACGCCGAGACCCGCTGGGAGGCGCTGCGCGGCGAGGACTACCTGACGCCGGAGCACCTCTTCTTCGTCCGCAACCACACGGCGACACCGCTGATCGACGCGGCGACCTGGCGGCTCACCCTGTGGGGCGACGGCCTGCGCGGCGGGCCGGTCTCCTTCACCTACGACGACATCCTCGGCATGCCGGCCGAGACGGTGACCGCGTTCATCGAGTGCGCGGGCAACGGACGCCGCCTGTACGGCGAGCAGCAACGGCAGCAGGTGTCCGGCACCCCCTGGCGCCTGGGCGCGGTGGGGGTCGCGCGGTGGCGGGGCGTGCGCCTCGCGACGCTCCTCGACAGGGCGGGGATGAGCGACAGTGCGGTCGCGCTGATGCCGCGCGGGCTCGACGCCGACTACGTGGAGGCGGGGGAGAACCTGGGGAG
>JADGHC010000619.1 GCA_019689655.1 Microbispora sp. | reverse complement strand
CCCCAGCTCATAGTCCACGAACGTCCCCGGCAGCCGCCCCTCACCCTCATGCCCCGCCGCCAGCGCGATCTCCGCCTCGCCGTACCGGTTCACCGGCCGGGCCACGGGAGGACGGCTGAGGTGCTCGCGCAGGCCCGCGGACAACGCGACCAGGTTGTCCAGCGCGGACCGTTCGAGGACGAGGACGACGCACGAGGTGAGGGCCCTGGCGGGCCCGGCCCCCGGCCCGGTGAGGTCTCCCAGGTGATCCCCGTCGGCCAGGACCTGGAGCAGGGCCTCGCCGCCGTACGCGCCGGAGCCGACGCGTGCGATCTTGCCGTGCGCGACGAGCACCACCTGTCCCGGTGGCACCGGTTCGTCCGGGCGCAGGTCGTGCCGGACGAACCGGTCGGCCAGCGCCCCGAGGACGTCCGGGTCGCCGAAGCCGCGCAGGGACGGCAGCTCGCGCAGCTCGGCCGGGATGACGCGCACGTCCGCCCCGGTGGAGACGAAGCTCACCCGCCCGTCTCCCACCGTGCAGGTGAGCCGGCGGTTGACCCGGTAGACGCCGCCCGGGACCTCTATCCAGGGGAGCACCCGCAGCAGGTGCCGCGGGGTGATCTCCCGCATCTGCGGCGGCGTCTTGGTGGTGGTCGCCAGTTTCCGCGCGGCCGCCGTGCTCAGAGCCAGGCGCGACATGGTCATGGCGCGCCCACCGCAAGCGGACGAGCGGATGGCACGAGATCGGACGGCCCTGCGTCAGGCGTCGTCGCGGACAACCCCACGACATGGGGCGCCGTGAGATCAGGCAAGGCCACAGACGACGGCCTGGCATGCGGTGTCGCGAGATCGGGTGCCGTCACCGACGACGCCACACCACCGGACGCCCCGAGACCGGGCACCGCAGTGGACGACGGGGCGGGGGTCGGCGACCCGTGGGACGGCGACGCGAGGGAGAGGATGCGGGCGGTGGCCGTGCCGAGACCGGTCGGTCCCTGGGACCACCGGGCCGCCGGCCCTCTGCGCAGCTCCTCCTCGCGGTAGCGCCGGGTCCTCCGGTGCCAGCGCAGGATCGCCGCCATCCAGTTGCGCAGGCCGGACACGTACCCGTCCACCGACTCCCGTACCTCCTCCCCCGCCTCGGCGCGGTCGAGCAGGGCGGGCAGGTCGACCGTGGTGATGTGCTCGAACTGCCGCATCCTGCTGGTCATGAGCGCGTCCACCACGGTCACCGCCTCGTCGGGTCCGCAGCCGAGGAACGTGCCCAGCACCACGACCGCGTTGTGCAGCTCTCCTTCGAACTGGATCTCCTTCTGGCAGGAGAACAGGTCGTTGAGCAGGCACGCGTAGTCCTGCGCGGCGTGGGTCATGCCGAGGAACTCGCGGGTGCGGCGGAGCTCCGCGGGGACGACCCGGCCCGGTGCCAGCCTGGCCAGGCTCATCGTCATCTGCGCGCCGAACGTCTTGCGCCGCATCTCGATGTAGTCCACCGGGTCGGGCACGCGGTGCCGGGCCTGGTTGGCCAGCTCCCACACCCAGCTGTCGATCATCTCTTCGACGGCGGCGCGGAAGGCCCGGCGGGCCTCCTCCGGCAGCGCTTCGGCGGTGCGCCGCCACAGATCGGCCAGCCCGCGTTCCAGCCCCGTCATCGGGACCAGCCGCGGCACGAGGTCCAGCGGCATGAACTCCTTGAGCCGCCGGTTGCCGAGCTTCGCGCCGGCCAGGTCGCGTGCCTGCCCGTAGACCCGGGGATAGTAGTCGTCGCCGTACGTCCCCCAGGCCAGCCAGTCGGTCGCCAGCTTCAGCTCGTCGGCCGTGGCGTCCGGGGCGATGCCGGACGCGCACAGCGCGAAGTCGAAGCCGACGAGCTGCGGCTCGCTCCACACGGCCGTCGCCGGGATGCCGGGGAGCCCGTCGAGGAACCCCACCGCGGCGCACCACTCGACGTTCGCGGCCCGCGCGGCCTCCAGGTGCGGGTTGTCGCGCGCCTCGAACGGCATGTACGGCTCGGGCAGCCGCACCGAGACCGTCCGGTACGGCCGGTGGGTGTGGTTGCGCAGGCCGCCCGCGCCGGTGAGGTGGGCGCGGGAGACGTTCATCCCCAGGAATCCGGATGTCCCGGTGGCCTTGGTGTAGCGGCTCGATGCGGTGTGCCAGGCGTGTCCCCCCGCCTGCCAGTCCTGCAGCCCCTTCACGTAAGCGAGCACCGGCGCCTGTTCGGACGGCAGGACCCCCTCGTCGGCGAACAGCGCCGGCAGCTCGGTCAGCGCCGTGTGCTCGAACTGGTGCAGCCGGGAGGTGAGCAGATCGTTGGTGACCTCCACGGCGCGTGCGGTGTCGCAGCCGAAGAAGCGCTCACAGACCAGCACACAGTTGGACAGCTCGCCCTCCTTCAGCACCTCACGCTCGTAGGAGAACAGGTCGTTGCGCAGGTGCACGGCGTCGGCGAACGACTCGGTCAGCACCCGGATCGGCCGGGAGTCCGCCAGCCGGGCCGGCAGCTCCGCACCGGCCGCGTGCTCCACCAGCGCGGCCGACCACGGGGCGCCGCCGACCTTCCGGCGTTCCTCGATGTACTCGATCGGGTTGGAGACGACCTCCCGCTCGATGTGGAACAGCTCCCACATCGACTCCTGCAGCAGGTCGCGGGTGACCCGGACGAACCGGCGCCGCCACGCCTCGGACATGGCGGGCACGGTCCGGGGCCACAGGTCGGCCAGGCCCCGCTCCACGGGGTTCGCCGGCTCGGGCGGGTCGTCCGACATGAACGCGTCGAGCCGGTCCAGGTAGTGCTGCGCGCCGTCCAGGTCCCTGCTGCGTTTGAACGTCTCCAGGAAGTGGTCGTCGAAGTAGAAGACCCACACGTACCAGTCCGTGATCAGGTCGAGTTCGGGGGCGGAGCAGTCGGGATGGGTGTAGGCGCACATCAGGCCGTAGTCCATCGCCTCGAGCGACTCCCCGGTCCAGATGTCCGGGTCGTCGAGCATGCCCATCTCCGCCGCCCACCCCCGGGTGTGCGCCCGGGCCGTCTCCACGTGCGGGTTCAGCCGGGGCGGATAAGGGAGGTAGAAGTCCGGCAGCCGGTAGGAGGAGGACATCACAGGACCTCGACGCTCTCCAGTACGCCGAGGGCGTCGGGCACCAGGACGGCCGCCGAGTAATAGGTGGTCACCAGGTAGGAGATGATCGCCCTGTCGTCGATGCCCATGAACCGCACCGACAGGCCGGGCTCGTACTCGTCCACCAGCCCCGTACGGCGCAGGCCGACGACGCCCTGCTCCTTCTCCCCCAGGCGCATGACCATGATCGAGGTGATGCCCTTGTCGCTCACCGGGATCTTGTTGCACGGCAGCATCGGCACCCCGCGCCAGGCCGGCGCCTTCTGGCCGTTGAACTCCACGGTCTGCGGGTAGATGCCCCGGGCGTTGCACTGCCGGGCGAAGGCCGCGATCGCCTTTGGGTGGGCGAAGATGACGCCGGGGTTCTTCCACACCAGCGCGAGCAGCTCGTCGAGGTCGTCGGGGGTGGGCG
>JADGHC010000618.1 GCA_019689655.1 Microbispora sp. | reverse complement strand
CGCCAGTGGTGAGCGCTCGCATGGAGGAGTGACGTCCGGGGTTCCTGCCGGTGGCGGAGGTGGGGCCCCACGTCCGATGTGCAGCCATGACGTCGGCAACCGGGGACGTGCGAGCGGCCGGTGGACGGTCGCCCCCGCCCGGCGGAGCCCGTCACGGGGGCGGCTGTGCGTCAGAGGTCCAAGACGATCTCGGAGGTCCACGCGCGGGACACGCATGGGTGCATGCGATCCATCGTGCCCTCCGGAAGCAGCGAGTCGCGATGTTCGGGCACGCCGTCCAGGACCCGTACCGAACAGGCGCCGCAGATCCCGCGCAGGCAGGAGCCGGAGACGGGCACACGGGTGCGCCGCAGCGCCTGCAGGAGGCTCACGCCGACGGGCACCTCCACCCGGATCCCGGATCGTGCGCACACCGCGGCGAACGGCTCGTCCGGCCGTACCTCTCGCCGGACGGGCACGAACCGCTCGGTGTGGAGGCTTCCGTCGGGCCAATCGGCCATGCACTCCTCAACCGCCGCGACGAACCCGGGCGGGCCGCAGCAGTAGATCCGGGTGTCCTCCCGCGGCGGCCCCAGGGTTGCCCGGATGTCGAGACGCCCGTGGGTGCCGCTGGTGTGCAGGGTGACGTCGCCGTCCAGCTCGGCGAGCTCGTCCCGGAAGGCCGCGTCCTCCAGTCCGCGCACGCTGTAGACCAGCCGCCACGGAACGCCGGTGCGCTGTGCCCGCACGACCATCGGGAGTATCGGAGTGATCCCGATGCCCGCGGCGAGGAAGATGTAGCGTCCGGCGGCCTCCAACCCGAAATGGTTACGCGGATCCCACACGCGGACCGGCCTGCCCGGCCGCAGGAACGAGTGCACGTAGGCCGAGGCGCCGCGGGACAGGCGCTCTCTGAGGATGGCGACACGGTAGTGGCTCGTGTCGTCGGGATCCCCGCACAGCGAGTATTGGCGGAGCTGACGTGTGATCAGCTGCATGTCGATGTGGGCGCCCGGCTCCCAGGGCGGGAGCTCGGCCCCGGCAGGGTCTACCAGTCGCAGGGCCAGGACGTTCCGTGCCGCGCGTTCGATTGCGGCCACGATCAGCCGCCGGCCGCCCTCAGTGACGATCATCAGGTTCCCCGGTGATCAGTACAGGTTCTGGTAGCCGGTTTCGAACACCCGGTCCAGCTTCTCGGCCGTCATTCCCGGCGCCCCTGCGGCGTCGGCCCAGAACCGGCCGGGTGAGGGAATCTCTTCGGCCAGATCCTGCATGTCCGGGTCCCACAACCGGGACCTGAGCAGAGCCCGTCCGCAGTGCAGATAAACCTGATCGATTTCGACCACCACGGCGAGGTCGGGACGGACATGATCTTGTTCGAGCATGGTCCGCAGTTCCTTGTCGTCGGTCACATAGGCGCGGCCATTGACGCGCAAGGTCTCGACCACGCCCGGAACGAAGAAGAGCAGGCCGACATACGGATTCTCCACGAGGTTGCCGAAAGAGTCGGCGATTTTATTGCCGAGCCGGTCGGGAACGACGATGGTCCGCTCGTCGAGCACTCGGACGAATCCGGGATAGTCACCCCGGGGTGAGCAGTCGGCCCGGCCTGACCCGTCCGCCGTGGCCATGCAGCAGAACGGCGAATGCGCGAGAAAAATCATGCAGTTCCGGTCGAGGCGATTCGTAATTTTCAGCAGGGTCGCCTCTTCGGGTGCGCCGAGAAGCTCCCGCACCTCCGCACCGCCCAGGCGGCGGAAACCGGTCCTCCAAGACATTCCCGCGGCCACCTCCGCCCGGGGCCGGCCACTCGCTCCCGGCTCGCCCCCGTCGTCCGCGGACGATCGCGCGCTATGTTCGCCAAGTGAATGGGGGTTCATATAGTGAGCATACCTTATGGGGGTCGATCCTGGAAGGCGGGTCGGGGAGCGGCTCGGGTCATGTGGGGACGGCGTCCTCCGGACCTCCCCCCCGTCGTGGTTGCCCGCAGGAGTCCAGGACCGTGCGGCTTCGCCTGGCCTGCCGGCCGGCGCTGAGGCGTCGGCGGCGTGAGTGCGACGTGGGGCGCCGGTCGCGCTGATGAAGCATCCGATGCCCTGCGCTAGCATGAGAACGTGGCTCGCGAACCGAACTATTCTTCGCCTGGTGACGGAGAGGCAAACAAGAAGGATGGCATTCAGTCCGTATCACGGGCGCTCAGCATCCTGGAACTCTTCAACGAGAGGCGCCCCACTCTCTCGACGAGCGACATCGCAGCACTGACCGGCCTCAATAGGGCCACGGCCTACCGATTCTGTCAGACGCTGTTGAAGCTCGGTTACCTGGAGGAGACCTACTCCAGGACCTTCCGCCCGGGGATCAAGGCCATTTCGCTCGCGCGCGCGGCATTGAGCAGTCGTGATTTACCGGACATGGCGCTTCCCTATCTCCAGCGGCTGCGCGAATCCACCGGAGAAACCGTCAACATGGCGTATCTCGACGGTGCGGATGTGGTGTACGTGTCGCGCCTGCTCAATGACGACCTCCTCGCGCTGCGGCTTTTCGTGGGAAGCCGCCTGCCGGCATATGCCACCTCCTTGGGCCGAGCCATTCTCGCGTTTCTGCCCCCCGAGGAGGTCGACACGATCCTCGGCGATCGGGAGCTGGAGGCGATAACCCAGTACACGATCACTGACCGAGTCAAGCTCAAGAAGGAACTCGACAGGGTCAGGAGCCGTGGATACGCCATCAACGACGAGGGAGTGGTCCTCGGGATCCGGGGTGTCGCCGCCCCGGTCTTCAACGCGGTGAGCAGGCCTATCGCTTCGATCAACGTCTCCATTGCTCGCCCGGCCGAGCTGGAGGAGTTGAGAGAGGTCATCGCGCCCCAGGTGGTCGAAACGGCACGGGCCATCACGGCTCTCGTGACCGAGCTCGCGATCGATTCCGGCCGTCACTGAGATCCCGTCCGGCTCGACCGCGGCGTCTGGACGGCGGCGCGGTGGTGCCGTTCTGCCCGCGGTATCGTCGCTGAGCAGCGTCGGCGCGAGGATGGCGAGGCCCGTACTGATCCACGTCGCCGCCGGGTAGCCCAGCCCGGCGGTGGGCGCGATGCCGCCGAGCCGTGGGCCGATGCTGATGCCGACGTCGAACGCCGAGGTCCCCGCGACCGCCGGTGCCGGTGCCGACGCGGCGATGCCGAAAACCCGGGGGCTGAGCGCGGGGTTGGCGCCGAACCCGGCCAGTCCGAGCGGGAACACCACGGTCATAACGGGGATCGGATGCGCCGCCGTCAGCGCAAGCGCGACCCGGGTGATCAGCAGCCCGGTGAAGCCGGCGGCGAGGGGCGGGCGGCCGCCGGCCGCCGATGCTGTACGTGAGCGCCCTGCACGAAGAGGACCACCGGCACCTGTGACGGACCCCGGCGCCGGGCCGGAGCGGGTTGCGCCGACTGGAAACCACCTCTCGCCTGGGCAAGTACGATCGAGCCGTGACCGAAATGACGGAAACGACGCCGGGCTGGCTCGCCCCCGACGAGATCGAGTCGGTGCGGGG
>JADGHC010000617.1 GCA_019689655.1 Microbispora sp. | reverse complement strand
CGTCCGCGCCCCCACCGCCGCCCGCCGCCTGAACCGCGCGCCCGGCACCATCTACTCCTGGGACACCCGCTACAACGTCCGCAAGTGGACGCGCGGCCGTACCACCCTCTACGACTACGCCGACCTCGCCACGATCGAAGGCTGCATAAACCGCGGCGAGCCCGTCCCCCCGACACCCGAACAACGCGACCAGCTACGCGCCCAACACCGCACCGACGCCCTCGCCGCCTAAGACGCGCCGCCCACCCGCCAGAGGCCGGCGCCCGGCCGCCCGTTCTTCCCCGTGACCGGCGGCCCCGGGCGGGCGCAGCCCGCGCTCCTGGAACTGGGGGGATCCCCAGGAACGCGGTCGCGCCCGCCCCCACACACTTCGGCCCGCCACCACCCCGCGATGCCCACGCGGGCGGGCCGAACCAGCGTCAATCCTCCACACCCACCAGCCGCCGCCACGGGAGCAGCGTCTCCCAATGCGGGCCGAGCACCTCCACCGAACACCTGAACGGTCAACGATCAGGCCATCCCGGCCTGGAACCCCAACCAACCCCGTGAACCGACCCGAGGAGGTCACCGTGGCCCTCGAAATCGCCACCACCGCCGAGACCGCACACGTGGCCCGCACCCGGGTCATCAACCTCACCAACCCCAAGTGGGAGCAGCAGCAGGAGATCATCGACCGGGCCAAGCGGCTCGACGTCGCCGTCTGGATCGGCCGCGCCACCGTCGACAAGTACCACGGCGACGTGACGCCGGCGGACATCGACCGCGGCCTCGCCATCCCCTACGAGACCGTCGTCGGCACCCCGCAGCTCCTCACCTACGGCGGCGCGTCCGCGCTGTGGCACCGCCTCATCGGCGGCACCACGGTCACCGCCTTCGACAACACCAACGCCTACCTCGGCGTCGGCGACGGCAACACCACCGCCGCTGCGACGCAGACGGACCTGCAGGGCACCAACAAGCTCCGCAAGGCGATGGACGCCACCTACCCCCAGCACTCGGACGGCACCACGAGCGGTGCGGCGTCCATCGTGTTCAGGGCCACCTTCGGCACATCCGACGCCAACTTCCAGTGGCTTGAGTGGGGCATCTTCAACGCCTCCACCGGCGGCCGCATGCTCAACAGGAAGCAGGAAGATCTCGGAACGAAGTCGTCGGCGGCCTCATGGGTGCTGACCTGCACGCTGACCCTCAGCAGCAGCTGAAAAAAGACAGTTTCGGGCTATCCGCGGCAACTGACGGCCACGCCGACCTGAAAACGCTCGGGAGGTGAACCTGTGGCCACCGTCCGCCAGGTCCTCCTCCCCGAAGCCGCCCAATTCCTCAGCAGCGCCTTCCCCGCGTTCGACAAGGTCAACGGCAGCAACTTCCCCGTCGCCCGGCTCCTGTACGACGCCACAGCGGACGAAGCCGCCTACTGGCACATCGAGGCCCTCAACTACGGCTCCGGCGGCATCACCGTCGACATCGACTGGTACGCCGTCAACGCCACCACGGGCGTCGTCCGCTGGGGCGTCGCACTCGCCGCCATCACCCCCGAAACCGACACCACCGACATTGAAACCAAAGCCCTCGCCACCGAGCAGACCGTCGACGACACCCACCTGGGCACCACCAGCCGCCGCATCATGCGCGCCACCCTGACCCTGACCAACCTCGACAACCTCGCCGCAGGGGACGAGGCCTGGCTACGGGTACGCCGCATCGGCTCCAACGGCGCCGACACCCTCTCCAACGACGCCGCGCTCACCATGATCCGGCTGTCGTACTCCGACACCTAGGAGGGACACGGTGGCGGTCAGGTGGACAGCGTCCGGCCAGAGCTTCACCCGCTCCCTCGCCCTGGGCACCATCACCCAGTTCAGCATCACCTGCTGGGTCCGCCTCGTGGTCGACCGAGACAGCTACTCCACCCCGTGGAGCGTCGACAACGGCACCAGCGACTGCTGGGTCGTCCAAACCGCGCTCGACGGCACGACCCTGGTGGTGCTGGACGACGGCGGGACCAGCCGCGGCAGCGCGGTCACCCTGTCGACCGGCGTCTGGTACTTCGTCGCCGTCGCCATCAACGGCAGCAACGGCACCTTCATGGTGCAGGCCGAGACCGCGGCAACGCCCACCGTTTCCACCTGGTCCAACGGGTCGGCCAACGTCAACGCCGCCACCCTCCGCATCGGCGACTCCCCCTGGGGCGGCGACTGGTGGAACGGCAACCTCGCCGCGTTCAAACTATGGACCGGCGCCGCGCTATCGCAGGCCGAGCTGCTGAACGAAGCCTTCACCTACCGGCCGCAGCGCACCGCGAACCTCAAGGCGTGGTACCCGTTCGTGCGGGCGGAGACCACCGACTACTCCGGGCAGGGGCAAACCCTCACCGGGGGCAGCGGGGCCACCACCGAAGACGGACCCCCGATCTCCTGGGGGCTCGGCCAGCCGCTCGTGCTGCTCCCCCCTGCCGCGCTGGGCACCCCAGTCGACACGGCCGACACCGCCGCCCTAACACCCGAAACCGCGACGGTCGCCGCCGACGCCGCCCGCGCCGACACCGGCACGGTGGCCGACACCGCCACCCTCGGCCTCACCACGACCGACACCGGGCAGCTCGCCGAGACCGCAACGGCAACCGCCACACCCACGGTCGGCGACCATGCCACCCTCGGCGAGACCGTCACGCTGGCCACACCCCTGGCGGACACCGCCGCGGCCACGGAGCAGGCGGCCCTCACAGCCGCGCTGCCCGCCGCAGACGCCGGGGCGCTCACCGAGGAGCAGGCGACCCTCGCCCTGACCGCCGGCGACCAGGCGACCATCAGCGAGCAGGCCGAACTCGCAGCCCCCCTCGCCGCGGGCGACACCGCAACCATCGGCGAAACCAGCCACCTGACCACCCTCACCACGGATGAGGCGGCCGCCGGCGAACTCGCCGCACTCAGCTCCGCCACCGCAGCGGGTGACGACGCCACCCTCCGCGACACCGCACAGGTCACCCGCACCGAAGGCCCCGCGGTCTCCGACGTCGCGGTGCTCACCGACACCACCGGCCTGACCGCCGCCGTCACCACCGGGGACGTCGCCGCACTGGGCGAGGCTGCCCTGATTCAGCAGTCCGCCGGCCCCACCGCCGCAGACACTGCCACGCTGCAGGAGACCGCCGCGGTCACCGTGACGGTGAGCCGGCCGGATGATGCCACGGTGGCCGAGACCACGGTGAGCATCCGGCTCGACCTGGTTGAGTCGGATGCTCTCGCGGAGGCTGCGGCCACCGAGCAGACGGCAGGTCCCGCCGCCAGCGATGACGCGACGCTCGGTGATACCGCCGCCCTGGCCGTAAGCGCCACGGTGCCGGAGCACGCGGCGGTCGCCGAGCAGTCCGGCCTGACCGCCAACACCACGGCGCAGGACATTGCGGCGCTGGCCGAAGCTGCCACCGTCACCACCCCGGCCGAGGCGATCACCACCGGCGACGCCGCGGCCATCGAGGCGGAGCTCGCCGCCGTCCTCGCCGCCCCCGCGTTGACCGACACCGTCATCGCCGC
>JADGHC010000050.1 GCA_019689655.1 Microbispora sp. | reverse complement strand
GGTGGTGGCCTGGTGCGGGGGGCTGGGGGCGCGGTGGGTGGGCGCCGGGGGGCCTGCCGCCGGGCGCCACACGGAAATCAGTACCAGTTGTGGGACCGGAAGTGGCCCCAGGCGCCGCACGGCGAGCCGTAGCGGCCCTTGATGTAACGCAGCCCCCACTTGATCTGGGTCTGCGGGTTGAACCGCCAGTCGGGAGCGACGTAGCCCATCTTCCGCCCGGGCAGCGCCTGCGGGATGCCGTAGGCGCCCGAGCCCTGGTTGTAGGCCCTGTGGTCCCAGTTGCTCTCCCTGGTCCACAGGTTGTCCAGGCACTGGAACTGCTCTCCCGACCAGGTGTGGCGGGTGACGAGCCGGAAGGCGTACGCCTTGCTGCGAACCTTCGCCGGCGCCCGGCGGAGCCGGGCCGGCTGCGCCTGCGCCGTCGTGGTCCATACTCCGATGTGGATGACGGGCCGCCCGCTCTCCCCGGTCCGCTCCGCGGCGGCCCGCTCGTCGGCCCACGCCACTCCGCTCCCGCCACCGGTCACGGTGGCCGCGATGACGGCGGCGACTGTGTTGCGTAGAACGCGTTTACTGTCCAAATCGGTCCTTGTCGTCGGGTCGCGTGCGGAAGGCGGGCGCACCCGGCGCCCGCCGCGCGGTCGCACGCCCATGGCGTGGGCGCCGCCGTCCGCTCGGCCCGCACCGGATCACCCAGTGCTTCCGGCGGGGCACCGCGACGGGTCCTCACGCGGATTGAAATACGGCCGCCCGCCCCGCGGGCGGCATCTGCGACCCGCCGCGGACGGTTCTTTGCCGATCCGGCCCCTGCCGCCGACCCTTCCGCGGGGCGGGGGTTACCGTGCGCGCCGCGCCGCGCCCTGCCGCGAGACCGGACAGGACGCTCGTTTAGGGTGCGGACATGAGCGTTCTCGAAATTCCGGTGACCACGATCGACGGCGAGCGCACGACCTTCGGCGCTCTGCTCGGCGGCAAGGCCGCCCTGGTGGTCAACGTGGCGTCCAGGTGCGGGCTGACCCCGCAGTACACCGGCCTGGTCGCCCTTCAGCGGACGTACGCCGACCGGGGCTTCACCGTCGTCGGCGTGCCCTGCAACCAGTTCATGGGCCAGGAGCCCGGCACGGCGGAGGAGATCAAGCAGTTCTGCTCCACCACGTACGGCGTGGACTTCCCGCTGCTGGAGAAGACCGAGGTCAACGGCCCGGGGCGGCACCCGCTCTACGCCGAGCTGACCACCCTGCCCGACGCCGGGGGGAAGGCGGGCGACATCGAGTGGAACTTCGAGAAGTTCCTGGTCGGCGCCGACGGCACGGTGGTCGCCCGGTTCCGGCCCCGGGTCGCCCCCGAGGCCCCCGAGATCGCCGAGGCGATCGAGAAGGTCATCGCCTAGAGGTCGCGACCCTGGGCCCGCAGCTCGCCCGTACGACGAGCTGGGTGGGCAGCGTGACCGCCGGAGGACGCCTGCCCTGCCGCAGCACCAGTTCGGCGGCGCGGTAGCCGATGTCCTGGGCGGGCTGGGCGATCACCGTCAGCGGTGGCGAGCACAGCTCGGCCCAGGGCACGTCGTCGAACATGATGAGCGACACGTCCCTGGGGATGCGCACGTCCAGCTCCCGGGCGGCCAGCACGGCGGCCTCGCCGAGCACGTTGCCGCCCGCGATCACGGCGGTCACGTCGGGCCGGTGCTGCAGCAGGCCCGCGGCGGCCGCGTAGGCGGAGTCGCGGCTCGACCGGGCGTGCACCACCAGGTCCCGGTCGGCGGGCAGCCCGAGCGAGGCCAGCGCGGCGGTGAACGCGGCCACCCGCTGCGACTGGCCGTGCCGGCCCAGGTAGGCGATCTTCCGGTGTCCCAGCCCGGCCAGGTACTCCACGGCCGTCAGCACCCCCGCCCGGTCGTCGGGCACCACGCTGGGCACGTCGTGCCGCCCCCGCCGGTCGGCGAACACGACGTTCAGCCCCGCGCGCAGCGCGGGCGCCCACATCTCGCCGTCCCCGGACGGCACCGCGATCAGCCGGTCCATGCTCTGCTCGATGAGCGTGCCGATCAGCTCGGCCTCCCGCTCGGGGTCGTCGCCGGTGACCCCCACCGTGACGGGCTCGCCGTACGAGCGGGCGCAGGCCAGGACGCCGTCGGCCAGCCGGGCGTAGAAGCTGTCGGTGATGTCGGGGACGAGCAGGCCGATGCCGCCCGTCCGCCGGCGCCTCAGGTTGCGTCCCAGCGCGCTCGGCCGGTAGTCGAGCCGCGCCGCCGCCGCGAGCACCCTCTCGCGGGTCTCGGCGCTCGCCGAGCCGCCCGACAGGACCCGGGACACGGTGGCCACTCCGACCCCCGCCGCCTCCGCCACGTCCTTGATGGTTATCCGCCGCTGTACCGCTCCACTCATGGAAACGATTCCATCATGATTCCATACCCAGTGTCACCAAAATCTTGACAATAGGCGGTATTTCACGGGAGAGTCTTGAAAACGTATCCACTTCCTCTTGTCCCGGAAGCGCAGGACTGGCATGGCTTCTATCGTTCTCAAGAACGTCGACAAGATCTACGCGGGCGGGGTGAAGGCCGTCAACGGCCTCAACCTGGAGATCAAGGACGGCGAGTTCATGGTGCTGGTCGGCCCGTCGGGGTGTGGCAAGTCCACCGCCCTGCGGATGATCGCCGGCCTGGAGGACATCAGCGCCGGTGAGATCATCATCGGCGACCGTGTCGTGAACCACCTTCCCCCGAAGGACCGCGACATCGCGATGGTCTTCCAGAACTACGCGCTGTACCCGCACATGACGGTCGAGGAGAACCTCGCCTTCGGTCTCAAGCTGCGCAAGATGCCGAAGCCGGAGATCCAGAAGCGGGTCAACGAGGCCGCCCGCATGCTCGGCCTGGAGCAGTACCTCAAGCGCAAGCCGGCCGCGCTGTCCGGTGGTCAGCGTCAGCGTGTCGCGATGGGCCGCGCCATCGTCCGCGAGCCGCAGGCGTTCCTCATGGACGAGCCGCTGTCCAACCTCGACGCCAAGCTCCGCGTCTCCATGCGCGCCTCGCTGAACCAGCTCCACGAGCGCCTGGGCGTCACGACCGTGTACGTCACCCACGACCAGGTCGAGGCCATGACCCTCGGCGACCGCGTCTGCGTCCTGCGCGACGGCGTGCTCCAGCAGGTGGACACCCCGCAGAACCTGTTCGACGACCCGGTCAACCTGTTCGTCGCCGGCTTCATGGGCTCCCCGGCCATGAACTTCTCCTACGCCGAGCTGACCCGCGGCGACGGCGGCGCGGCCGTGGTCTTCGCCGGCCACCGCCTGCCCGTCCCCGACTCGACCTTCGCCGAGAAGCCGGGCCTCGACCGCTACATCGGCCGCAAGGTCATCCTCGGCATCCGCCCCTCCGACTTCGAGGACGCCGGTTCGGCCAACAGCAACGGCGCCGGGTGGGTGCGCCTGCCGGTCCGCGCCGACGTCACCGAGGAGCTGGGCTCGGAGATCAACGTCCTGTTCACGATCGACGCCCCGCCGGTCGAGCACAAGGACACCGTGGCCGCCAAGCACGACGGGGACGACGAGGAGGGGACGCTGCCGCTGACCGGCGACAAGTCGCTGTGGACCGCGCGCGTCAACGCCCGCAGCCACGTCCGCCCCGGCCAGGAGGTCGAGCTGGTCGTCGACACGCACAACCTGCACTTCTTCGACGTCGACTCGGGCCTGGCCATCGGCCACGAGGCCAACATCGGCCGCTGAGTGCGGTCAGCCCCGCCGTGCGTAGGGCGGCGGGGTGTTCCCGGCCGAGCGCGGGCGCGGCCCCCCCCCCCCCCCCCCGCGGCCGGTCGGCACCGCTCGCGGGCGTCCGCACGGCCGCCCGCGCCTGCCCCGGGCGGGTGCGGAGGTCGTGCCGGAGGCGCGCGTCCAACTCGTGCCGGAGGTGCGCATCCAAGTCGTGCCGGAGGCGCGCGTCCAGCTCGTGCCGGAGGCGCGCGTTCGACCGGTGCCGCAGGCGCGTGTAGCACAGGAGCCCGGCGGCGGTCGCGGCGGTGAGCGCCGCCGCGGCCCCGGCGGGCACCCAGCCGAGCGCGACCGCGAGCCCGGTCGTCCCGGTGCCGGCCGACACGCCGCACAACGCGGGCGCCGCCTTCCGCGCGGCCGGCCCGGCCCGCCGCGGCCGGCGCACGGCGTACACCCAGGCCCCGAGGATGGCCGCGAGCGCGGGCAGCAGCAGCCCGGCCGCGATCATGGCGGGGCCGCGCCCGGCGGTCAGCCCGGCGGCCGTGCAGGTCAGGACGAACCCGGCGGACAGCGCCCCGGACGGCCCGAGCCGGACCCTGCCTCTCGCCTTGCCGTACGGGACGGCGCCGAGGCACGCCCCGGCGAGCCCGGTCGAGAGCACCGCGAGCGGCGGGTCGCCCAGCACGAGCGCCGTCCCCGCGAGGAACGCGCCGGTGACGGCGGCGACCGGGGCCAGCGCGCCGCCGAGCCGGTCGAGCAGCCCGTACGCGTTGGTCATCGCGACGATCCACATCACGCTGACCGGCCCGTCCATCCAGTCGCCCGTCAGCGTCACCTGCACGCCGCACAGCACGGCGCCGCCCGCCGCCACCGACTCCACGATGAGCCGCGTGACGAGCGGCAGCGCGCCCACGTCCGCGATCAGCCCGAGCAGCGCCACCGCCGCGGCGGCCAGCAGGATCCCGCTCACCCGCCGGTCCGGCAGGCCGGCGCTCAGGGCCAGCGTGCCCGCCACCGCGGCGCCCGCCGTGGCCGCCGTGAGCGTCACCCCGCCCAGGTAGGGGACCAGCCGGCGGACCGGGCGCAGGCCCGAGACGGCGAGCAGGCAGGAGGCCGCGCCCGCGAGCACGGGCGCCAGCGTGGCAACCGGCGTCATCTGCTGCCCACCTCCGATCGCGCCGTACCGCGCAGCGACCGGTAGAGGGCCTCGGTGTCGGCCACCAGCCGGTCCACGCAGAACGCCCGCTCGGTCCACGTGCGGGCCGCCTCGCCCATCCGCCGGGCCAGGCCGGGGTCCACCAGCAGCCGTACGACGTGGTCGGCCATCTCGTCCGGGTCCGGATCGGTCAGGAACCCCGTACGGCGGTCCAGCACGACCTCGGGCACGCTGCCGACCCGCGTGGCCACCACCGGCAGGCCCGCCATGCCGGCCTCGACGAGCGCGAGCGGCGTCCCCTCGCTGTCGGAGGTGAGCAGCACCACGTCGGCCGCCGCGTACACGGTCTCGACGTCGCGCCGCCAGCCGAGCAGCCGGAAGGAGTCCCACATCGGCATGACGGCCCGCTCCACCTCTTCCTTCAGCTCGCCGCCGCCGCAGACGAGGAACCGGGCGCCGGGCAGCCGGGCCAACACCGCCGCGGCCACCGCCGCGAGCCGGTCGGGCCGCTTGGCCTTCATGAGCCGGCCGACGTACGCCACGACCGGCGCGTCGCGCGGGACGCCCAGCGCGGCGCGGGCCCGGGCGCGCTCGGGGAGCGGGCCGAGCCCGGTGCCGGGAGGGATGACGACGTACTGCTCGGGCCGGCCGATCCCGGCCGCGAGGAGGTCGTCGCGCACCCGGGCGCCGACCGTGACGAGGCGGTCGGTCATCTTCGCCAGCCGGCGCTCGATGCGGACGTAGAGGGCACGCCGCGGGCGGGTGAGCCGGCCGTCGAGGAGATGGCCGTGGTAGGTGTGCACCCGGGCCGCGGGGACGCCCGACAGCCGCACCGCGAGGCGGCCGAGTGTGCCCGCCTTGGTGGTCCTGGTGTGTACGATGTGCGGCTTGAAGTCGCGCATCGCGTTCGCCAGCCGGAACAGGGCACGGTAGTCGTCGGCCGGCCTGATCGCGCGGCCGAGGCCCGGCACCCGGTGGACCGGGATGGTCGCGTCGCGAAGCTGCAGGTGGTCGCCTTCGCCGCCGTCGACGTATCCCGTGTAGAGGCGGTGGTCGAACTCGACCGGGTTGAGCCGCTCGCACAACCCGGTGACCTGGGTGGCGGGGCCGCTCACGTTCATCCGGGCGATTATCTCCATGACACGAATCCGGTCATCCGGTTTCATGCTGGCTCCTCCCTGATCATGTGGAGAAGCTAGCCCGCGTTACCGGTGCCGACGGGCCGCCCGGACGCCGCCGGAAGAGACTTTTCCCTATCCGTACCCAAGCCTTACAGCGGCCCGGTCCGCCAATCCCGGGGACGGCGGCGGGGCCGCTCCTACAGTCGAAGCGTGGCGGAGAAGCTGGTGGTCGTGGGCCAGGGCCGCGCCGGGCTGCCCCTGGCGATGCGCGCCGTCGAGGCCGGGTTCCGCGTCGTCGGCCTCGACGAGGACGAGTGGCGGGTGAAGCGGCTGAACGCGGGGGAGCCGTGCGTCGAGGGCGTCGGCGCGGACGCGCTGGCCGCCGCGCACGCCTCCGGCCGGTACGCGGCCAGCGCCGACGTGTCCGACGCGTCCGGTTTCGACGTCTGCGTGCTCACCTCGCCCGTACGGATGCGGGGCGGCGCGCCCGACCTCGGCCCGCTCGGCTCGGCCGCCGGGCGGATCGCCCCGTACCTGCGGCCGGGGGTGACCGTGGTGCTGGAGAGCACCGCCTATCCCGGCACCACCGAGGAGTTCGTACGGCCGCTGCTCGAACAGGGATCGGGACTGCGCGCTGGAGAGGACTTCCACCTCGGCCACAGCCCGCACCGGGCCGAGCCGGGCAACCCGCGCTGGCGGCTGGGCAACACGCCCAAGGTCGTCTCGGGCCTCGACGCGGCCTCGCTGCGTGCGGTGACCGATTTCTACGGCAGGCTGGTGCGGGAGACCGTGCCGGTCTCCTCGCCCCGGGTGTCGGAGCTGTGCGCGCTGCTGGAAAGCGCCCGCGCGCACGTCGACGCGGCCCTGGCGAACGAACTGTCGATCTTCGCCGCGCACCTCGGGGTCGACGTGTGGGAGGCGATCGAGGCCGCGGCCACCGCGCCCTTCGGGCGGTCCGCCGCCACGCCCTGCCCCGGCGTCGAGGAGCCCTGCCTGCCGCTCGACGTGGCGTACCTGCCGTGGGGGATCCGGCGCGGCACCGGGCGGGGATTCCGGCTGGTCGAGACGGCCAACGACGTCAACGCGCACATGCCCGCCCACGTGGTCGACCGGTTGTGCCTCGCGCTCAACCGGCGGTGCCGCTCGATCAGGGGCAGCAGGATCCTGCTGCTCGGCCTGTCGCCGGTCGAGGTCGCCAAGACGCTGTGCCGCCTCGGCGCCCGGGTGCGGGCGGCCGATCCCCGGGCCGAGGACCTCGTCGTCCCGGCCGGCGTCGAGCTCGTCGAGCCCGACACCGCGGAGCTGGCCAGGGCGGACGTGGTCGTCGTGCTCGGCGGGCAGGACTGCTACGACTACGACCTGGTCCAGCGGTCCAGCCGGTTCGTCTTCGACACGAGGGGCCGCTGCCGCGGCCCGAACGTCGAACGCCTGTGAGTCAGCGGTAACGCAGCCGCGCCATGCGGCCGGCGAAGTTGAACGGCAGGAGCCGGGCCAGCGCCGCGACCGCTTTGTAGCGGGCCGACGGGACGCTCAGCCAGGCGCCGCGCGCCAGGTCGCGCATCGCGTCGGCGGCGACGCGGTCGGCCGACAGCCACGCGAAGCGCGGCAGGCCGGACATGTCGAGCCGGGCGCGGTCGTGGAACTCGGTCCGCACGAACCCCGGGCACAGCGCCATCACCCGCACGCCGTGCCGGCCCACCATGTTGGCCGCCGAGGCGCTGTAGTTCACCACCCACGACTTGGTGGCGCTGTAGGTGCCGCCGGGCAGGAACGCCGCGACCGAGGCCACGTTGATCACCCCGCCGCGGCCCTTGGAGATCATGTACGGCAGGGCCGCCCGGGTCAGCCGCAGCACGGCCTCGCAGTGCAGCCGCAGCATCCGGATCTCGTCCTCCACCGGGGTGTCCAGGAAGCCGTCGTGGTGCCCGAACCCGGCGTTGTTGATCAGCAGGTCGACGCCGGAGCGCAGCCGTTCCTCGGCCGCCGTCATCCCTTCCTCGGTGCTCAGGTCGGCGCGCAGCGGCTCGACCGCCACGCCGTACCGCTTGTGCAGGGCCTCGGCGGAGTCGGCCAGGCGCTTCTCGTCGCGAGCGACCAGGACCAGGGAGAATCCGTCGGCGGCCAGGCGGCGCGCGAAGGCGGCGCCGATGCCGGCGGTCGCGCCGGTGATGAGTGCGGTGGGCATGAGGGCAGCGTACCCACCGTGCGCTCCCCGCCGGTCCGCCCGGGCATCGCCCGTGCGCTCCCCGCTCGTCCGGCCCGCCGGGTGTGCTTCGGCCGGGGCGTCCATCCGCACTCTCCGCTCGCCCGGCCCGGGCAGGCTTCCGCCGGGGTCCATCCGGGCTCTCGCATTCTCCGTCGCCGGGCCCGATCCGGTCCCCGCGGCGGCCGCTCAGACCCCGGCGCTGCGGCTGATCAGCTCCTCCACCTGGGCGTGGAGCCGGGAGGCGCGGGGCCACCCCGCGTACAGGGTGAGGAACACGACCACCTCGCGCAGCTCGGCCGGGGACAGCTCGCCCGAGCGCAGGGCGGTGTCGAGGTGCCGTTCGAGCATGTCGTCCATGCCCTGGCCGACGAGCAGGCCGAGCAGCAGCAGCCGCCGTTCCCTGACCGTGAGGACCTGCCGTGACCACACCTCGGAGAACATGCGCTCCGCCGTCATCCCGAAGAAGCCGTCCGGCCCCTCGCCGGTGTCGTCTTCTTCGTAGACCTGCTTCATGTACGCCAGCCCTTCCCCACGGTGATTCCTGACGGCATGCATCAAGTTGTCGTGTTCGAGGCAGTCAAGCGTTACATGATCTGCTCATCGGAGCTTCCGGTGGCCCTCCATTGGGTATCGCCAACAACAGGTGAGTTCGCCGCGGTTCGTGTCCGCCCGCAAGGGGTACCGGAGAGGTCCCGTCCATGACGTACGCCACGGTTGCCGAAGCCGCCCGGCAGGTGGTGCATGCTGCGTTCATGTAACAGGAGGACACAAGTTCCGGGAAAGATTCGGTCTAGTTTCCGGAGCGCCGCCGACTTACCGTGAGAAGAACAGTTGGATAAACGGGCACTAAGCACCTCGTAGAACCGCAAAGCGGAGGTTGGGCCCTGGTGGAGAGAGCGCGGGTTAAGACCGGGGCGGTGGGAACGGTCGTGGGGGCGGCGGTGGCCGCCTCCCTGCTGTCCGGCTGTGCCGGCCCCCAATACACGTACGTGCGCGACGACGCGGGCGACACCTATTTCAAGGTCCCCGCGTCGTGGCGTCAGATCGACCAGAAGACGCTCGACAAGGAGCTCTTCGGCGACTCCGGTTCGCCCACGGCACAGCTCGCGAAGCAGGCGTTCTGGACGGCGGCGTTCGACGCTCACGACGACCCGTCGATCCTTCATCTCATCCAGGGCTCGGCGGGCGCCGACGACAAGCCCTTCGTGTTCGCGAAGGTGCAAAAGCTCACCGAGGACGAGCAGAACGCGGCGTCGCTCAACCTCCTTCGCCTCTCCCCGCCGATGCCGGTGCCGCTGACCGAAGAGCAGCAAAAGGAGTTCGAGGCGCAGGGCCTGTCGGGATTCGAGCTGCTGGCCGACGAGGTGCTGCCCATCACGGACGGCGTCCGCGGCGTCCGTACCGTATACAACTACCGGGTGGGAAACGGCCCGGTGCAGACGTTCGACAAGACCGCCTACCTGTCCGCCGACGGGGCGACGGCCTCCACCCTGCTGATCCGCTGCTCGCCCGAGTGCTACCGCCGGCGCGCCGCGGAGATCGACACCATCGTCAAGTCCTTCAAGGTCAAGCACCTCATCAACCCGTGAAGGAGCCCCTCATATGAGCACGGCCCTCCCACCGAAGCACCACGAGGGGCTTCGCGAGCCGGGGTCGGGTCCGGTCGACCGCGACCCGCTCACCAGAAAGCGCCTGCCGCTGTGGGACCGGATCAAGTTCCTGATCCTGCTCGCCGTCGCGTTCGGCGTGCTGCTGTGGAACCAGATCGTGACGTACGAAGGCATCATCTCCCTCTACGACGCCTTCGCGATGACCGTGAGGGACGCGTCCTGGGTGCTGTGGCTGGCGGGCGTCGAGGTGGTCCGGCAGATCCACTTCCTCGTCAGCGAGCGCTCGGCCGGCTATCACCGGTTCTGGACGCAGCGGGTCTTCGGCGGCTGGAACCGGTGGACGCACCGCAACTTCAACGACTGGAACCGCTACCGCATCGCACGGGCGATCAAGTGGGCCGTCTGGGTCGCGGTCATCGCGCTGGTGCTGGGCAAGCTGCAGCAGGTCTCGCCGCTCGAGGCGCTGTTCAGCGTGCCGGCCACCGTCTGGGAGTTCCTCCCCACGGTCCTGCAGCTCATGCTGATCATGGTGGTCGCCGTCGGACAGTTCGTGGCGATCTTCTGGTTCCTGTCGCGCGGCGGCGTCGACGTCTACTACCCCGACGACATCAAGACCCGCTTCTCCGACGTCTGGGGCCAGGACCACGTCGTCGAGCGGGTCAAGGAGAACATCGTCTTCCTGGAGAAGCCGGACGAGATCGAGGCCAGGGGCGGCTACGTCCCCAGCGGCATCCTGCTGTGGGGCCCGCCCGGCACCGGCAAGACGCTGATGGCCGAGGCGGTGGCCGGCTCCACCGGCAAGCCGTACGTGTTCGTCGACCCGGGCGCGTTCATCAACATGTTCTTCGGCGTCGGCGTGCTCAAGGTCAAGGCGCTGTTCCGCAAGCTGCGCAAGCTGGCCCTGCGCTACGGCGGCGTCATCGTCTTCTTCGATGAGGCCGACTCGCTCGGCAACCGCGGCGCGCTCGCCCAGGGCGGCCCGGGCGGCTGGGGGAGGTCCGTGCCCGCCCCGTTCCAGGCCGCCGGCTGCAACGGCTTCGCCTACCTCGACCCGCACACCCGCAGCGTGCTCACCCGTCACGCCGCCGGCCCGGCCGCCGAGGCGGCTCCCCCGCGGATGCCGCGCACCGGCGCCTTCGTCAACCGCCTGGTGTACGGCGCGGGCATGGGCGGCGGCGGCATGGGCACGCTGGAGGCGCTGCTCACCGAGATCAGCGGCCTGAAGAAGCCGCGCGGCTTCGTCAACCGCTACGTGCGCAGGCTGCTCGGCATGCGGCCCAAGCCGCCGCCGAAGTACCGCATCCTCATCATGATGGCCACCAACCTGCCGGAGGCCCTGGACGAGGCGCTGCTGCGGCCCGGCCGCATCGACCGCATCTACAAGGTCGGCTATCCCTCCAAGGCGGGCCGCATCCGCACGTACAAGGGCTACTTCGACAAGGTCAGCCACGAGCTCACCGACGAGCAGATCGACAAGCTCGCCACGATCACGCCGTACGCCACCGGCGCGACGATCAAGGACCTGGTCAACGAGTCGCTGATCACCGCGATCCGGGACGGGCGGGAGACGATCACGTGGTCGGACGTGATGCGGGCCAAGCGGCTCAAGCAGCTCGGGCCGCCCGAGGACGTCGAGTACATCGAGCGTGAGCGGCACGCGGTCGCGGTGCACGAGGCGTGCCACGCGGTCGTCGCCTACCGCACCCGCCACCACCTGGAGATCGACCTGGCCACGATCGAGAAGGGCGCCGACTACCTCGGCATGGTGGCCAGCATCAAACCGGAGGACCAGTTCACCCGGTGGAAGTCGGAGTACGAGGCCGACATCATGGTGTCCCTCGCCTCGCTGGCGGGGGAGCGGATGTTCTTCGGCGAGGACAACTCCTCCGGCGTCTCCGGCGACCTGCAGAGCGCGACCGCGATCACCGCACTGATGGAGGCCCACTGGGGCATGGGCATCGGCGTGGCGTCGCTGCCCGCGCTGCAGGAGCTCGGCCTGCGGGAGGGCAAGGCGGCCCAGCCGAAGCCCGGGGGCGGCGGCATCGGGTTCACCGGCACTCCGTCGGGCCGCCGCGACGAGATGGTGCCCGACATGCTCCCCGAGCGGATCGAGTACAACCTCAGCAGGCTGCTGGAGAAGACGGCCGAGCTGCTCCGGCAGAACCGCCGCGAGGTGCTGTGCGTCGCACACGCGCTGGAGCAGCACAAGACGCTCAACGGCGACGACGTCGTCGCGGTCATCGAGGGCAGGATGGGCCCGCTGATCGACGGCAGCGTGTACGCCTCCGACGAGTTCTACGAGGAGATCGAGGCCTATCACGAGGCCGCGGTGGAGGCCCACCGCACCCACAGCGAGGTTCCGGTCGAGCTCCCGCTGCCCCGGCCGCGGATGATCGAGGCGTCGGTCGTGGCGGCGTCCTCCGGCGGCGCCGCGCCGGTGCTGGTCGCCCCGCCGCCCAGCGGCAACGGGTACGCCCCGGCGGTGCCGCCGCCGCAGCAGCTGGAGGCGCAGCAGGCACCGGACTTCGTTCCGTGGAACGGCGCACCGCCGCCGGTCTCCCCGGCCTCGCCGCTCGGCCCGCCTCACGCCGCGCCGCCACGCAGGTCGTACGGCGCGCTGTGGGCGCTCGCCGGCGCCGCCGTGGCGGTGGTGGCGACCGTGCTGCTGGTGGCGCTGCTCCTCGGCTCCCCGGGCGGGGCCGGAAACGGCGCGGCCGCCACGGGCCTTTCCACCGGGACGGCCATCCTGCTGGCCGTCGCGCTGGTCGCGGTGGTCGGCGGCATCGTGGTCGCGTTCCTGCTGGTCCGCTCCCACCAGGCGGGGCGACGGCGGGCCGAGGAGGCCAGAGACCGGGCGGCCGAACGGGCCCAGTTGCTCGCGGCGGCCATGGACCCCGAGGTCGCGATGCGGCTGCTCGGTTACGACGGCAGGCGCGGCCCGGAAGCCTGAGCCGCCCCACGCTCCCGATCCCCGGCGGGCGGGCGCCGGGGATCGGCGTTTACCGGGCCGCCTGGGCACCGGATGCCCGTAGCCCCGGTTCTGCCGGGCGCGACTGTTCCGGCCCCGGCTCTTCGGGCCGCGGCCGGGACGTTCTCCCCGGTCCCGGGCAGGACGTCCCGGCCGGGACGCGGGAGAAACGCGCGGCGAGCGGTCCTGCGGTCAGAGCCGGAAGCCCAGATCGGGGGTGATCTCCGCCACGTCCATCTGGGCCTTCTGCAGGCGGCCCGAGTAGTCCCAGTTCATCGCCTGCCAGCGGGTGAACTGGTCGAGCACCCACATGCCGCTCTGCCTGCTGCCGTTGCCCGACTTGCCGTTGCCGCCGAACGGCAGGTGGGCCTCGGCGCCGGAGGTGGAGTTGTTGACGCTGACCATGCCGGCCGACACGCCCTCGCGGAAGCGGAACACCGCCTTCGGGTCGGTCGTGTAGATCGACGACGACAGGCCGTAGCCGGGCCGGTTGGCCAGGTCGATCGCCTCATCGAGGGTGGAGAACGTCGTCACGCCCACGATCGGGCCGAACGTCTCCTCCAGGAACAGCCGGTCGTCCGGGCGGACGCCGTCCACGATCACGGGGTGGTAGTACAGGCCCTCGCCGTCCATCCGGCCGATCGGGCCGGGCAGCACGGTGTGGTGCGGCTGGATCCAGGTCAGGTACTCCTCGAACCGCTCGGCGAACTTCCGGTCGAGCAGCGGGCCGTACAGGACGTCGCCGTTCGGGTCGCCGATCTTCGCGTCGCGTACGGCGTCGGCGAACCGGCGCACGAACTCGTCGTGGACGTCGTGGTGCACGATGACCGTGCCGAGGGAGGTGCAGCGCTGACCGGCCGTGCCGAACCCGGAGAACAGCGCGCCCTCGACGGCGAGGCCGAGGTCGGCGTCGGGCATGATCACCATCGGGTTCTTGCCGCCGAGCTCCAGGCAGGGCGACTGCAGGTGCCGCCCGCACAACTCGCCGATCAGCCGCCCGACCGCGCTCGAGCCGGTGAAACCGACCTTCTGCACGGTGCCCTCGCCGAGCGCGCGGTCGAGCCCCGCGTACGTCTGCTCGCCGTCGGCGAAGACGACGTTGAGCACCCCGTCGGGGAGCCCGGCGGCCGCGAACAGCCGGTAGAGCGCGTGCGCGGAGGCCGCGGCGTACTCGGCGGGCTTCCACACCACCGCGTTGCCGCACAGCAGCGCCGGAACCAGGTACCAGGAGGGCACGGCCACCGGGAAGTTGCCCGCGGTCACCACCGCCGCCACGCCGACCGGGACCCGGAAGGTGAACAGGCTCTTGTCGGGCATCTCCGACGGCACCGTCTGCCCGTAGAGGCGGCGCCCCTCGCCCAGGAAGAAGTCGCAGGTGTCGACGATCTCGCGGACCTCGCCCAGCGCCTCGGCGTACGGCTTGCCGATCTCCTCGGTCACCAGCCGGGCCAGCGCCTCGGCGTTGGCCTCGACCAGGCGGCCGATCGACGCGATCACCCGCCCGCGCACCGGCGCGGGGACCCGTGCCCACTCGCGCTGCGCCGCGGCGGCGGCGCGGCAGGCCCCGGCGAAGCCGTCCGCGTCGGTGAGCAGGACGGTCGCCACCGTCTCCGCGGGCCGCGCCGGGTTGACGGACGCGTACGGCGTGCCGGAAGAAAGCTCCTTACCCGCGACGACGGAAACGATGTGCCGAGTCACCGCTGACCTCCAGAAAGTCTTTGCTGCCGAGCCTCGGCTACCACACTATTTCCGCCCGTGCCCCGGCGACAGCCCTTCCCGGAGGGCGACCGCGGCGGCCTGGGTGCGGCTGGCGACGCCGAGCTTGGCCAGGATGTTGGAGACGTGCACGCTGACCGTCTTCTGCGAGATGAACAGCCGCTCGCCGATCTCCCGGTTGCCCAGGCCCGCCGCGACATGGGCCAGCACCTCCCGCTCGCGCGCGGTGAGCGCGGCCAGCGGTCCCACCCGGGCGCCCCCGGCCCACCTCGACGAAGAGGGCGAACGACGACAGCTGGGCCTCGGCCCGGGTGCCGACCCGGACGCCGAACCCTCCCGCCAGCCGTTCCGCGGTGTCCCAATCGCCGTCCGCGTAGTGCACCAGGTAGTGCAGGAAACGCAGGTCCGTGCCGAACGTGCTCCAGGTGAGCCCGGTCTCCCCGGCCAGCCGTACGCCGTCCTCGGTGATGCGGGCGGCCACCGCGAGGGCGCCGTTCTCGTAGTTGACGCGGGCGAGGTTGAAACGCGCCCGCAGGTCGATGGACAGGTCGCCGGAGGGGCGGCGGGTGGCGCGCGTGAGAAGCGCGACGGCGCGCTCGACGCTGCTGCCGAACTCCTCCTCGATCAGGGCGAGCGAGACGAGGGCGCTGGCCTCCGCGTCGCGGGCGCCGGTCGCCTCCGCGACCTCCAGCGCCCTGGCCGCCGTCGCCGCCGCCTCCTCGTCGCGGTACTGCCGGAAGAGGGCGCGGGCATAGGTGGCCAGGGCTCTGGCCAGCAGCGGGCTGTGCGGCGCCTTGCCGGTCGCGTCCCGGGCGGCCTCGATCGCCTCGGCCTCGTCGCCGCCCGAGTCCGCCAGGTAGTAGGACAGGCGCTCGCCGGTCTCCGCGAGCAGGACCGGGTCGTCGGTCTCGCGGCGCAGCCGCCGCACCTGCTCCGCCGCCCGGTGGTAGTCGCCGGCCGCGGCCGCCGCCGCGGCGCTCGCCAGCGCGATCCTCGCCCGGCTCTCCCCGGCCAGCCGTTCGGCCTCGGGCACCCGGTCCCAGATCTCAAGCGCACGCTCGAAGTGCCGGTGCGCCTCCGCCGGCGCGCCGAGCCCGGCGGCCATCCGCCCGGCCTCCGCCGATGCCCGCAGCGCGTTCGGCAGGTCGTGTCCGGCGAGGTGGTGATGGGCCAGCTCGGCGGGGGCGCCGCCGCGTTCGGTGAGCAGCGCGGCGAACGCGCAGTGCAGGCGGGTCCGCTCGCCCGGCAGCAGGTCGTCGTAGACGGCCTCCTGGAGGAGCGCGTGCCGGAACGTGTAGCCGTCGCTGCCCGCCGTGAGCAGCCGCCGCGAGACGATCTCGCGCAGCGCGTCCTCCAGCGGGTGGTCGCCGAGCCCGGTCGCGGCGCGCAGCAGGTCGTGGCCCACCCTCCGGCCGGCCACCGCGGCGACCCGCAGCACCTGGCGGGCGGTGTCCGACAGGGTCTCCACCCGGGCGAGCAGCAGGTCGGCCAGCGTTCCCGGCAGCCGCGCCCGTTCCGCGCCGGCCGCGAGGAGTTCCTCGGCGAAGAACGGGTTGCCCCCGGCGCGCTCGATCACGGTCACCAGACCGTCTTCCCCCGCCGGTTCCGCCGTGCCCTCGCCGTACCGGCCGAGAACGGCGAGATACTCGGCGATGTCGTCGTCGCTCAGCGGCGGCAGCTCGACGGGGGTGACCAGCGGAAGCCGCCGCAGCTCGGCCAGGACGGGGCGCAGCGGGTGGCGGCGATGGAGGTCGTCCGTACGGTAGGTGCCGACGAGGCAGACACGCTCGCGCTGCAGCATGCGAGTGAGGAAGACCAGCAGGTCCCGGGTCGAGCGGTCGGCCCAGTGCAGGTCCTCGAACACCAACAGGATCGGCTGCCGCCCGGCCACATCCGACAGCATGTCGAGCACCGACCCGAACAGGCGCTGCTGGGCGAGCCCACCGGTGATCGCCCCCGCCGGTTCCGTCTCGTCGCCCGGCAGCAGCCGCCGCAGTGCGGGACGGGCGGCGACGGCCGGACCGACCGGCCCGCCGGGATCGCTGGCACCGCGCAGGGCGTCCACGAGCGGCAGGTAGGGCAGCGTGTCGCCGAGCTCGGCGCATTGGCCGACGAGCGTCACGAACCCCCGCCGCCGCGCGAGGCCGACCAGCTCGGTGACGATCCGCGTCTTGCCGATGCCCGCGTCGCCGCTCACCAGGGCGACCCCCGCGAGCCCGGCCGCCGCGGCGTCGAGCACGCCCACGAGCCGATCGAGCTCGGCGGAACGCCCGATCAGCACTGTTTGCGGCGTACGCGCAACCACGCAGGCGAGTATGGCACGCGGCCCCGACAAAGCCGCCGGCCCGGCATCGCGCCGCCCTCCGGCGAGCCGCACACGGCGGGCGCGGCCGCGCCCGCGGTCTTCCGCCGCCGGGCCCGGCTCGTACGGGCTGGGCGTGCCGGCTTCCCATCCACCCGGGGCTCGAACCGGCCCCGCTCCGCGAGCGCGGCTAATTGTCGGACCCCGCGGCTACTGTGCGGCGCGTGATGAGACGGTGGGGTCAGGCCGCGACCCGGGACGCGGGAGACACCGGGCCGGACGGCGCCCGAGCCGGCGCCGGGGCCGGTGAGCGCGCGGCGGCCGGGCGCGGCCGGGCCGGGCAGCGGGAGAGCCGGGTCGCCGCGGGCCTGTCGGAACTGGAGCGGTGGCTGGCCGACCAGATCGGGCAGGGTATCGCGCAGGCACGCCAGACGGGGCCGGCCGACTGGGACGACCTCGCCAGGCGGCTGGTCGACGCGCAGGCGCCCGGCGTGGCGGGGATGGTCACCCGGCTCCCGCGGGTGCTCGCCGCCGAGGACTGGCCGGGCCTGCTGCTCGGGGAGTACGCGCTGCTTCACCTGCTCGCGGTCGCCCATCGCCGCGCCGCCGCGCTGCCCGAGCCGCTGCGGCAGACCGTACGGGCGCGGGTCGGCTTCCCCGTCACCAGGGAGTCCGTGCTGGCCACCCCTGCGGTGCGGGACCACTGGGACGTCGTCGGCTGCCGGGAGGAGGAGCAGGACCGGCTGGTCGCCCGGCGGGTGTGGCTGGCGGGCCGGACGACGGGCCGTCCGGCGATGGTGCTGGCGTTCGCCCCGGCCGGGCGGCCGTTCGACCCGTTCCCCGCGCCGGGCACGACGATCGACGCCGACCTGGCCTTCTATCCCGGGGCGTCGCCGCTGCGGGCGCTGGTGGCCGAGCGGCGGGGCACCGTCGACGCGGGGCCGCCTCCGGGGACGAAGGTCTCCCGGATGCCCGCGTCGATCGCGGAGGTGCTCGCCGCCGATCCCTGGACCGACTCGTGGCCGCTGGTGCTCGCCGGAGCCGTTCCCTGCCCGGACGGCCTCGCCGACGACGAGGGGAACTCGCTGCCGCTGCACCCGTCCGTGGGCGTCCCATGGCGGCTGCTGGCCGTGTCCGGCGGCCGGCCTGTGACGGTCGCCGCCGAGTGGACACCGCGCGGGCTGCGCCCGCTGACGGCCTGGGACGAGGAGGGCCGGGTGGTGCGCCTATGACCGCGTCCGGCGGCTTCCCCCGGCCGGGGCCACCCGACGCGAACGACCGGCCTCGGCGCAGGTCCGGAGGCGTCGCGCCGGTCCCGTCCGCCGAGTCCGGCCCGCGTGCCGGAGCCACGAAGGGCGCCGGCGCGGTGCCCGCACGGGCAGAAGCGGCCGCGCCGTGGGAGGAGCTGCTGTCCATCGCGCTCGTGGGCGCCGACCGCCGCGGCGTCCCGCCGGAAAGCCTGCTGGAGCAGGCCGCGGAGCAGGTGGTCCGGATGCGTGCGGGGCGGCGGCCGGGCCGGGGCAGGCCGCCGGCCCCGGCGGCCGCGGAGACGCTGCCGCTCGTGTCCGCCGCCGCCGCGGACCGGCTGGCCCGGATGCTCGCCGGCGAGCAGAGCAGGCTGCTGACCGAGTGGCTGGAGACGGCCGCCGCACGGCGGGTGCGCGTCCCGGCCGAGCTGATCCCCGGGCTGCTCGACCTCGGCGTGCGGGACCGGTCGATCCGGGCGTATCTGGGGGCGGTCACCGGCGCCCGGGGACGCTGGCTCGCCGGTCTGAACGCCGCCTGGGCGTACCTGCTGGAGGAGCCGGGGCACGCGCCGCCCGGCGAGGTGTGGGAGCTCGGCGCCAGCGGCGACCGGCGCGCCTTCCTGGCCGGGTTACGCCGCCGTGATCCGGCGGCCGCGCGGGAACTGCTGGAGCGCGGCTGGGACGCGGAGACGCCGGAGGACCGGGTCGCCTTCGTGACGATCCTCGCCGACGGCCTCGGCATGGCCGACGAGCCGTTCCTGGAGGCGGCGCTCGACGACCGGCGCAGAGAAGTGCGGCAGGCCGCCGCCGACCTGCTCACCCGGCTGCCGCACTCCCGGCTGGCCTGCCGTATGACGGCACGGGCGCGCCGGCTGGTGACCAGGAACGGTCCCGGCCTGCGGGCGGAGCCGCCGGAGGGCTGCGACGCCACGATGGAGCGCGACGGCGTCAGGGCCCGGCCGCCCGCCGGGATGGACACGCGGGGCTGGTGGCTGCAGCAGGTGGTGGCGCACACCCCGTTGTCGTTCTGGCCGGGGCACCTCGGCATGCCGCCGGACGAGATCGCGGCGGCCCGGATCGGCGACTGGGCGCGGGAGGTCCGCCTGGGCTGGACCCGGGCCGCGATCCTGCAGCGGGACGCGACGTGGGCGCGTGCCCTGTTCGACGCCGAGCCGCTGACCGACCTGCTGGCCGTGCTCCCGCCGGAGGAGCGGTCCCGGGGGGGGGGGGCGGGGGGGGGGGGGCCCCCCCCCGGGGCGCCCCGGGGTGGTTTTA